>DAHWQF010000009.1:16580-19476 GCA_027334785.1 Acidimicrobiaceae bacterium | reverse complement strand
GGCCTCAGCCGGGCGGAAACTTCCCGTCTGGTGGCCGCGGGGAAGGTGCGGCTCAGGGGAGAGGTCGTCACCTCCGGGAGCCGGCGCCTCCGCCTCGGTGACTGGCTCGTTGTCCAGATGCCTGACGATCACGAACAGCTTGGCGAGGGCCCTTCGGCACCGGCTGCCGCCATCGAGGCTCGGGTCGTGTTCGCCGACGCGGACCTCGTGGTCGTCGACAAGCCCGCCGGCTTGGTGGTGCACCCTGGCGCCGGCAACCACCGCGGGACGCTTGTACAGCAGCTAGTAGCCAGTTTCCCCGACATGGCGGACGCCGGCCCTGACAGCCTCCGCCCGGGCATCGTGCACCGGCTGGACAAGGGGACTTCCGGGTTGCTCGTCGTGGCACGTACGCCCGCGGCCCGGGAGGGCCTGGCTCGCCAGATGGCCGCCCATGCCACCTTGCGCAGGTACCTGGCCGTCGTTTACGGTGAGTTCCCTGCCGACGAGGGCGTAATCGAGGCTCCGCTCGGGCGTTTGCCCCGGCAGCGCAGCAAGGTGGCCGTCGTCGAGGGAGGTCGCCCCGCCCGCACGCTTTACCGCGTCCTTGGGCGGGCCGTGCTGCCTCTCCCTGCCACCTTTCTCTCGTGCCGCCTGGAGACCGGGCGTACCCACCAGGTGCGGGCTCATCTGGCCGCCATCGGGCACCCGGTGCTGGCCGATGACCGCTACGCGAGCGCCGCCCAGGTCTCGCTCGCCCGCAAGCTCGTGCCGGCACTCGACCGCCCCTTCCTGCACGCGGCCGAACTCGGCTTCGTGCACCCGGTCACGGGCGAGGCCATGAAGTGGACCTCACCTCTCCCGCCCGAACTGGCCCAAGCGCTCTCGGTCCTGGGACTCGGCCACTGCCCTAGTACCATGGGACCGTGAGAGTGTCGACGCGCGGTGATTACGCGTGCCGAGCCCTTTTGTCTTTGGCCTTGCACGGGGGTGACACCCCGACGTCGGTCCGGGACATCGCGCTGCGGACCGGCCTCCCTCAGCCTTACCTGGAGCAGATACTCCTAGCCTTGAAGGGGGCGGGGCTCGTGCGCTCCAAACGGGGGGTCGGGGGAGGTTACGTCTTGGCCCGTGCGCCGGAGAAGCTGACGCTCGGCCAGATCGTCTCCGCCGTGGACGGGCCCATAGTGGTAGGAGACTTCGGCGAGCCGCATGCTGGGGGCTCCTGTGACCACGAAGGCCAGTGCGTGCTGCTCTCCGTTTGGGCTGAAGTCGGCGAGCACATGAGGGCGCACCTCGACTCCTACACGATCGCGGACATGGTGAGGAGGGTGGACGGCGGTGCTGGCGCCGAGCTAGCTGCAGCCGAAGCTCGGGGCCTGGCGGACGCCCCCCTGGCCGACGCCCACCTGGTCTGAGCGCCGCCCTTTTGTTGGCGCCGGTCTAGCCTGACGGCGGGCCGCTCCGAGCGGACGGGGAGCCTTGAGTGGCCCGTGAGGCGTTGGCAATCTGGACAAAGGCCATCCTGATCTGCGCCAAGCCGTCCGAGAGAGAGCTTTCCGCCTCGCCTAGCCGGCCGCGCAGCCCCTCCACGAGGGCCGACATGGCGTCGATGGCGAGCTGGGCCTGTGGCAACTGAGGAGGTTGGCTCGACAGGTGGAGCGCAGCTAGCTCCCAGAGACCCATCGCGTGGTTGGCGACCACCACTTCTACAGGGGCGCGCAACAGTTCCTCGCGCATGGCCTCCATGTCAGCTTCGGCCGCACGCGCGTCTTCAGGTACGGCTTCGGCCGGGCCGGGTGCTCCAGCCGTCGCGCGCTGGCTGGAGCGTCCTTCGTCGCGCCCGCCGTTGCCTGACGAGGGGGAGGCGGCTGCCCCCGCCCCCGCCCCGGCAGGTTCCCGCGGTACGGGGTGCTCGCCGCTCGGTGTCCAAAGCGTGCTCACCTGAGTTAGCCTATGATGAAAGAACGAACTCGAGTGGCCTTCGGTGCCCTCGGGTGTGAGGAATAGGAGCCTGGTAGCGCGTAATGGTCACGTACCGCGAGTGATGTGCCGAAGATGCCACGCAGTTCAGCGGGGGAGCCCAGGGCGGTTGTTTCCTCGGCATCGAGGCCTTTCCATGGTGTTGTGACCTTGCTCGTCGGTGGGCAGCGAGCCGGTAGACATGGTACGGCGCGCTCACATGCCAGGCTGGTTGCTGGTGGGTCGTCCTAGACCGAATGGCCTTCCCCTTCGGGACCGCTCGGCCAACCGGGTGGGCTCGAGCCCGTGGGGAGCTCAGTACACCTGTGAGGTGCCCACGGAGCGCCTGTCGCGCGAGCCGGCGGCTCTACCTCGTCTCTGGTGGGCGGCTTGCTAAACGCGGTGCCCCAGTGTGGTCTCACCCCCGCACTAGCGTTCGTCCCCTCAACTATTCGTCCCCGTCTCGGGCGACTGCCCACTCGGCTGGGCTCGAGACCTTAACAAGGAGAGCAGCGCATAGCCACAACAGAAACTAACGGCCACCGGGTCAACGACCGCATACGCGCCCGGGAAGTACGTCTGATCGGCCCAGAGGGAAAGCAGCTCGGGGTAAAGACGCTCCCCGAAGCCCTCGCTACGGCCCGTCAGCTCGACCTTGACCTGGTCGAGGTGGCACCCGACGCCAACCCGCCGGTGGTCCGGATCATGGACTACAACCGCTTCAAGTACGAGACCGCTCAGAAGGCCAAGGAGTCCCGGAAGAAGGCCACCAACACGAGCATCAAAGAGATGAAGTACCGGCCCAAGATCGGCACCGGTGACTTTTCCACCAAGACCCGCCAGGTGGCCAAGTTCTTGGAGGAGGGCCACAAGGTCAAGGTCACGATCACCTTCCGAGGCCGGGAAGTGAGCCACCCTGAGCTCGGCATGAAGATCCTCGACGAGCTCGTCGAGG
>DAHWQF010000009.1:0-16481 GCA_027334785.1 Acidimicrobiaceae bacterium | reverse complement strand
AGGTTGGCCCGATCGCCAAGGTCGAGGCGGCGCCGAGGCTCGACGGGAGGAACATGACCATGGTGCTGGCCCCAGACCGGCGTGCCCGCCAGGCCCAGCAAGCACCGGCCCAGGAGGCGTCGCAAGCGCTGGCCCACGAAGGGCCGCAAGCACCGGCCCCGCCAGCCAAGCGAGAAGAGCCGCCGGCAGACGGCTCCCGGCACGAGGGCGCTCCGCCAGGGCATGAGGCCAGCGCGGCCAACGACCAAGAGGCGGGCGCCGGGCGGGTACCCGCTGCGGCCTCTGCTGCCGCCACGACCTGAGCAGGGCCGGGTGGCGTGAGCCGCTCACAAACGCTTGTGCTTTCTGCTACCTTGGTGCGGTACCAACCTGCCTTGGCCGGTGCGGGTGCAGTTTGCCCTGCGGGCCGGCCCGGTGAAACGAGAGGGTTGCCCGGATGCCGAAGCAGAAAACTGACCGGGGCGCGGCCAAGCGCTTCAAAGTGACGGGGAGCGGCAAGCTCCGCCGCCGGCACGCTATGAGGTCGCACCTGGCCGAGAAAAAGGAGTCGAGCCGCATGCGCCGCTTGGCGCGCCCCGCGGATCTGGCTCCGGGCGACGCCGCGTCCGTCAAGCGCATGTTGGGCATATAGCTCCGGCGCCCGAGAGAGGTATCTAACTAGCGATGGCGCGTGTAAAGCGTTCAGTCCACAGCAAGAAGCACCGTCGTGCCGTGCTCGAGGCCGCCCAGGGTTACTACGGCAACAAGAGCCGGAGCTACAGGGCGGCGCACGAGCAGGTCATGCACTCGCTCGCCTATGCCTACCGGGACCGCCGGGCGAGGAAGGGTGAGTTCCGGCGTCTTTGGGCTCAACGCATCAATGCTGCGTGCCGCGCCAACGGCTCGACGTACAGCCGGTTCATTGCCGGTCTAAAGGCGGCTGGAGTCGACCTCGACCGGAAGGTCCTGGCCGATATCGCGGTGCGGGACGCGGGGTCCTTCTCCAAGCTCGTCGATGTGGCAAGGGAGGCGCTGGCCGGCGCGGCCACCACTTCGAGTGGGGGAGACGGCGCCGAGTAGATGGGCCCTGGGTGAGGCGCGTGGCGGGTGGCCCAGTGAGGAGGCCAGGCCTCGACTACCGCCACCCGCGTGTCCAGCGGCTTCGGCGCCTGCTCGGGCGGCGCAGCGCGCGTGAGAGCGAGCACCGCTTTGTGATCGAGGGGGTCAACCTGTTGGAGGAGGCGCTCCGGGCCCAGGCCGAAGTGGAGGCGGTCTTCCTCGGGGCCGGTTGGGACCGCGCCGCTGCTAGTCCCGGGGGGCAGGGACGAGAAGGCCGTCTCGCGGACCTGGTGGAGCGCTCTTACGCCACAGGCGCCCGAGTGTTCGAGCTCGCTCCCGGGGCGTTGGAACGCGTGGCTGGCACGGTCTCGCCCCAGCCCGTGGTGGCCATCTGCGCGATGCCTCAACACGGCCTGGACGAGCTCCGAGCGGCACACCCACAGCTCCTGGTCGTCTGCGTGGACGTGAGGGACCCGGGCAATGCCGGGACGCTGGTGCGTTCGGCGTGGGCGGCGGGCGTGAGCGGCGTCGTCTGCTCACTTGGGACCGTCGACATGTGGAACCCCCAAGCCGTGCGCTCCTCCGCCGGCGCTGTCTTTCACGTGCCCGTCGTGCAAGCGGGCGCGCCGGGCGCCCTGCTCGACGAACTGGGAGCCTGGGGGCTGGCCCGATGGGGCGCAGTGCCCGAGGGCGGCACCGATTACGACCGGCTGGACCTGAGGCGGCCGTGCGCCTTCGTCGTCGGCAACGAAGCTACCGGGCTGCCGGTCAAGGAGCTGTTGGTCCACCTCGACGGCCTGGTTAGCATACCTATGCCGGGTGGGGCGGAGTCCTTGAACGTCGGGACGGCCACGGCGGTGCTTTGCTTCGAGGCCCTGCGACAACGCCGGCACGGGACAATTGCGCTGCCTGATGGCCTCGCAGCTGGCAAGCTGGCTGCGTCATGAACGCCCTGAGCGCAACGGTCGGGCGCGCCAAGCTCCTCCTGGAGGGCGCGGGTTCGGTGTTGGAGCTGCGCGCCCTCGAGCCCGAGGCCTTCGGGAAAAGGAGCGACCTGGCGAAAGCAACGGGTCAGCTCCGGGACCTCTCACCCGAGGAACGGCGCCAGCTCGGCCGGGCCCTCCAAGAGGCTCGGGCTGAGCTCGAAGCGCTCTTTGGGCGACGCCTGGCGGAGCTCGAGCGACAGGAAGCCAAGCAGCGCGCCGAGTCCGAACGCCTGGACCTCTCCGAGCACGCGCTGTTGGCTCGCCGAGGGGGCGGGGGGCTGGCCGAGGGCCTGGCGCAGCCCACCTTGCGAGGGTATCTCCACCTCGTCACCCAGGTGCGCGAGGAACTCGAGGACATCTTTGTATCCATGGGCTTTGAAGTCGCGGAGGGTCCCGAAGCCGAAGACGACTGGCACAATTTCCAGGCGCTCAACATGCCCGCCCATCACCCGGCGCGGGGTATGTTCGACACCTTCTACCTCGGCACCGGCGGGGAAGGGAGCGCCTTGCTCCGCACCCATACTTCTCCGGTGCAGGTGCGCCTCATGGTCTCCCGCCACCTGCCCATCTACGCCGTCGTACCTGGACGCTGCTACCGCCGCGACACGCCCGACGCGTCCCACCTCCCTGTTTTCCACCAGATCGAGGGGCTCGTCGTGGACGAGGGGATCTCGATGGCTCACCTCGCCGGCACGCTCGATGCTTTCGTCGAGGCATTCTTCGGCGCCGGTCGCCGCGCCAGGCTTCGTCCGAGCTTTTTCCCCTTCACCGAACCGTCGGCGGAGTTCGACGTGACCTGCTGGGTCTGCGGGGGTGAGGGCTGCCGCACGTGCGCGGGGTCCGGCTGGGTCGAACTCGGGGGCTGCGGCATGGTCGACCCCGCCGTCTTCGAGGCGGTTGGGGTCGACGCCGAGCGCTACACAGGCTTCGCCTGGGGCTTCGGCATAGACCGGATGGCCGCGGCCCGTACCGGCTTGGCCGACCTCCGGGACCTCGTAGACAACGACATCCGCTTCCTCACCCAGTTCTAGGGACATGCGCGTACCGCTTTCTTGGTTGACAGAGTTCACCCCGGTCGAAGAGCCGCCCGAGCGCCTCGCCCACGCCCTCAGTTTCCTCGGCCTCGTGGTCGAGGGGACCGAGGTAGTACCAGCCCCGTTTGGGGGCATCGTGGTGGCCCGCGTGCTCGCTACCCGTCCGCACCCTGGTGCCGACCGCGTGCAGCTCGTGGACGTCGATGCGGGGGAGGGGGAGTCCCGCCAGGTGGTCTGTGGCGCTTTCAATATGAAAGCCGGCGACCTGGTGCCGCTGGCCGACGTGGGTACCGTCATGCCCAACGGCATGGAGATAGGCCGGCGCAAGGTGCGTGGCGAGTGGTCCAACGGCATGCTCTGCTCCGCCCCCGAGCTCGGGATCGGGCCGGAGGGGGGTGAGCCGGCCATCTTGGTCCTCCCCCCGGGCTCTGCCACGCCGGGGCAATCTGCCGCAGAAGCGCTCGGTTTTGGTGCAGACATCGTCTTCGACTTGGAGATCAGCCCCAACCGGGGCGACTGCTTCTCGGTGATGGGAGTGGCACGCGACCTGGCGGCCGGGCTCGGCCTGTCCTTCTCGGTGCCCCAACCTCCCCACGAGGTGGCGGAAGACCTGCCGGCGGCCGCGGTCGCCATCGACCCCGCCGCGGAGGACCGGTGCCCCCGGTTCACTGGCACCGTCGTCGAAAATGTAAAGGGAGCTCTCGTCTCGCCGCTGGTGCGACGGCGGCTCGTTTTGGCCGGCATGCGGCCGATAAACGCCGTTGTCGACGCGTCCAATTACGTCATGCTCGAGCTCGGCCAGCCCAACCACCCCTACGACATTTCTCGCCTCGGGGGCGGCGGTTTGGTGGTACGCCCCGCCCAAGACGGTGAGCGGTTGGTGACCCTCGACGGGACCGAGCGCCAACTTGGCCCTGACGACATCGTGATCTCCGACGCCGAGGGCAAGGCCGTGGGCCTCGCGGGGATCATGGGTGGAGCGGACGCCGAAATTTCTCCGGAGACCACGACGGTGCTTTTGGAAGTGGCCAATTTCGCCCCCCTTACGATCGCAGAGACCGGGAAACGCCTCGGTCTTTTGTCCGAGGCGCGCACGCGCTTCGAGCGAGGGGTCGACCCTGAGCTTGCGCCTTGCGCCATCGACCGCTTTGTGGATTTGCTCGGGAGCGGGGTGCGCCGGGGCGCGACCACCGACCTCCACCCCGGGCGGGCGGCCCCGGTCGAGGTACCGCTTCGCGCCCGCCGGGCCAACCTCGTGCTCGGCACGTCGCTTTCTACCCAAGATTGCGTCGCTTTGCTCTCCCGCCTCGGTTTCGAGGCCGGCCAACGGGCCGACGACCGTTGGGTTTTCCGCGTCCCCAGCTGGCGTCCCGACTGTAGCCGCGAAGTCGACTTGATAGAAGAAGTCGCCCGCATCTATGGCTACGACAAGGTACGCCGGCTGTTGCCTGCCCACCCCGCTCGGCCGAGCCGGCTCGCCGGTTGGCAACTCGCCCGCCGGCAGGTGCGGGAGGTGCTGGCTGGTACTGGGGCGAGCGAGGCCTGGTCGTCTACTTTCCTTTCGTCCCGCGAGCTCGAGCTCGCGGCCCTGAGCCCTTCGTCGGCGGTCGTGGTCGAAAACCCTCTCGACAGTTCGCAGGCCCTCCTGCGCACCTCGCTTTTGCCTGGGCTGCTGCGGGCTCTTCGTTCCAACCGGGAGCGCCAGGCCGGCGCTCTCAGCTTGTTCGAGCTCGGCAATGTTTTCGCGGTGCCCGGAGGCCCCGGCGGCGACCTAGTGGGTAGCGGGGGGCCGGAGGCCACCTTCCCGGCGTCCCTCGGCTCCGGGGACGGTCATGGGGCCGAGAGCCGTCGCAGTGCCTCGCTCGGCGGGTTTTTATACCGGGTGGTGGAAGGCGTCGTCGAATGGGAGCAGTTGGGGCTGGTGGCGTCGGGCGCTGGCGTGGACGCCACTTACGCCGCCCGTGCCTGGGAGGTGATCGCCGGCGCGCTCAGGGTCGATGACGCCGGGGTGGTGCCTGTGGCCGCGGACCTGGGCCCGGGGGCGCTCATTGGGCTCCCCGCCCTCCACGCCGGGAGGCGGGCTGTTTTGGCCGTTGGGGGGCGGCCCGTAGGCATCGTAGGCGAGTTGGCGCCCGAGGTTGCCGCCCGTAACGGCCTTGCCGGGCGGGTGGCTGTGCTGCTCGTTGACCTTGTCCTGCTCCTGTCGGCCACGCCCAAGCCCCTGGTCGCGCGCGAAGTGAGCCGGTACCCGGCGGTCGACCTCGACCTGGCCCTGTCGGTGGCGGACGTGGTGCCGGCAGGCGAGGTGGCGGCAACCGTGAGGGAGGCGGCCGGAGAGCTGGCTGAAGAGGTAGTGCTGTTCGAGGTGTGGCGGGACAAGTCGCTCGGGGAGGGCCGGCGCAGCCTCAACTTCCGTGCTCGGCTGCGGGCGAGCGACCGGACGCTCACCGAGGCCGACGTCGGAGAAGTGAGGGAGAGAGTGGCGGCTGTCACCGCTGAGCGCCACGGGGCCGAACTGCGCGGGGCTCGCCCCACGTCTTGAACGGGCTCGTCCGGCGTCTTGAAGTGGTGCCCGGCCGGCGAGCCTGCGCCATAACGGAGACGCACCCGTCGGCCCTGGCACGCCCGGCCCCGCCGGCGCCTGCACCAGTGCCTGCCCTGCGTCTGGATGACGCCTCAGGCTTGAGCCGGGGTGGGGCCGCCTTACCGTCCCGTCGCCCCATCGGTGCAAGGAAGTTGGCCCCATCGGCGCAATTTCGGCCTGGGTCGGGCGGGGGTTAACAACCTCAGCAAAACGTTGGGCCGGACTTAACTGCTCTCAGCGTTAGTAGTTCCCACCCAACGCTTTGAGCCGCTCGCTGGTTTGTAACGAAACCCCGCCCAATCCCCGCTTTTTGACCGGCGCTGGGCACAGTTGCATACATGGAAGCGCGTACATCACCGAGCGCCGGCCTGCGCTGAGCCAAGGCTAAAGGGCGGGCCCGGTACATGTGCGTGTAGCGTGTCGGTATGAAACGCAGTCGCCGGCAACGCAACCGACGGCCGTGAGCGAAAAGCGCCTAGTCGCGGTCTTCGGGGCTTCTGGCTATGCCGGTGCGGAACTGTTGCGCCTCCTCGCCGGCCACCCCCACTTCGAGGTGATGACGGTCGCGGCCTCTTCGCAAGAGGGAAAACCGGTGGCGGAACTCTACCCCTCGCTCGCGGCCGCCTACCCCGGCCTCGTCTACGGGCCCACCGAACCGGCGACGGCCGCCGGCGTGGACTTGGCCTTTTGTGCCCTGCCTCATGGGGCGTCTCAAAAGTTCGTCCCCGACCTGCTCGCCAGAGTGGGCCACGTCGTCGACCTCGGTGCAGACTTCCGTCTGCACGACCCGGCTCTGTACCCCGCCTGGTACGGCGAGGGGCACAGCTGCCCGGGCCTGTTGGCCGAGGCCGTTTTCGGGTTGCCGGAGCTATCGCGAGAGGGCCTCGCCGGCGCCCGTCTGGTGGCGGTGCCTGGTTGCTACGTCACGGCCGCGACCCTGGCACTGGCCCCGCTCGTCGCGACGGGAGCGGTCGACCCCGCCGGCGTGGTCGTGGACGCCGCGAGCGGCGTGTCGGGCGCTGGCAGCAAAGCCAGCCAGAGCACGCTTTTTTGCACGGTCGACGAGGACTTTACAGCCTACGGCCTGCTCAACCACCGGCACACGCCTGAAATGGAGCAGGCCATCGGCGCGCAGGTGCTCTTCACGCCGCACCTCGCACCCATGAACCGCGGCATACTTGCCACCTGCTATGCCCGGCCGGTGCCAGGCGGCCCGAGCGAGCCGCTGGAGGTGCTGGCGAAGGCGTACGCCGGTGAGCCCTTTGTGGTCGTGTCCGAGCGCAGCCCCTCGACCAAGGCGACCCTCGGTTCGAACGCCGCCCACTTGACGGCTCGCCGCGACCCACGGACGGGCTGGATCTTGTCGATTTGCGCGCTCGACAACCTCGTGAAGGGCGCCGCCGGCCAGGCGCTGCAATGTGCCAATGCCGTGATGGGCTGGCCCGAAACGACGGGCTTGCCCCTGGCCGGCATGGCGCCCTAGCAGCTGGGCGGCGTGAGGCCTCTGGCGAAGGCGCCTGCCCGGTGTTGTATTGTTATGCATATCTATGTATAGTGTTCGGCGTGCTGGGCGAGGAGCAGGGGCTAGACGAGCAGGGACTAGACGAGCAGGGCATGCCGCTGGCTGATGCCGGCGCCAAGGCGGCGGTCCTCGTCGAGGCGCTCCCCTACATAAGACGGTTTTGGGGCAAGGTGGTCGTCGTCAAGTACGGCGGCAGCGCCATAGGCCACGAGAGCGAGGCGCTTGCCAGCTTCGCGCAGGACGTCGCCCTGCTGCGGGCCCTTGGGATGGTGCCGATCGTGGTCCACGGGGGCGGACCGCAGATCGGCGCCATGATGGCGCGGCTCGGCAAGGTGCCGGAGTTCAAGGAAGGGCTGAGAGTCACAGATGCCGAGACACTTGACATCGCCCGCATGGTGCTCGTCGGCAAGGTCAACCGGGAAATCGTGACCGCCATAAATGTCCACGGTTCGCTCGCCGTCGGGGTGTCGGGCGAGGACGCCGGCATGATCCAAGCCATCCCGAGGGACCCGGCGCTCGGTTTCGTGGGCGACATTGCCCGGGTGGGCCCGGAGCTCCTCTCCCGCCTTTTGGCCCAGGACCTGGTCCCCGTGGTAGCCACGATCGGGGTGGACGAGGCGGGGCAGGCCTACAACATCAACGCCGACATCGCGGCCGGCGCCATCGCCAAGGCGCTCTCGGCCGAGAAACTGGTCTTTTTGACCGACGTCGAGGGGGTCCGGGCCGACCCGGCCGACCCGGAGAGCCTCGTGAGCTCCCTCACTGCTGCCGACCTCGACTACCTCCTCGGGCGGGGTTCCATCACGGGGGGAATGGTCCCCAAGGTCGCCTCCGCTCTCGACGCCGTAGCGAGCGGAGTGGCCCAGGTCCACATTCTCGACGGGCGCGTGCCCCACGCCCTCTTGCTCGAGTTTTTCACTAGAAGCGGCGTCGGCACGATGGTGGTCGCATGACGGACGGCACCGGCTCTCACCTCATGACGACCTACGCGCCTGCGCCCGTCACGTTCGTGCGCGGCGAGGGGAGCTACCTCTGGGACACTGAGGGCCGGCGTTACCTCGACTTCCTGTCCGGGCTCGCCGTGACCTCGCTCGGCCACGCCCACCCGGCCGTGGCCGACGCTGTCTGCGGCGCGGCACGCACGCTGCTGCACACTTCCAACCTCTTCCGCACCGGGCCCGGCGAAGAGGTGGCGTCCACCCTCGACCGCTTGCTCGGCGGTGGAGGGCGGGTGTTCTTCGCCAACAGCGGTGCCGAGGCCAACGAGTGCGCCATCAAACTCGCTCGCAAGTGGGCTGGCCAGGGCCGTTACGTCGTAGTGAGCGCCTACGGGTCGTTCCATGGGCGGACCCTGGCGACCCTGCACGCCACGGGCCAGCCCGCCAAGCACGAGGTGTTCCAACCTCTCCCCGAGGGCTTCCGCCACGTGGCCTGGCAGGACGTCGACGCGCTCGCCAAATCGGTGACCCCGGAAGTGGCAGCGGTCCTCCTCGAACCGGTCCAGGGCGAGGGCGGGGTGTGGCCGGCCGGGGGCGAGTACTTTGCTGAGGTCCGCCGGCTGTGTGACGAGCGCGGCCTGTTGTTCATGGTCGACGAGGTGCAGTCGGGCCTTGGCCGCACGGGACGTTGGTGGGGTTTCGAGCACTACGGTGTGCGGCCCGACGTGGTCACGATCGCCAAGGCCCTTGGCAACGGGGTGCCGATCGGGGCGTGCTGGGCCCGGGGCGAGGTGGCGGAGGCGTTCAGGCCAGGCGACCACGCCACGACCTTTGGGGGCCAGCCGCTCGCCGCCTCGGCCGCGAAGGCGACGCTCGCGGTCATGGAGGCCGAAGACGTGCCCGCCAGGGCCGAGGCCAGGGGGGCCTACCTGCGCCAAAAACTGGCGGCTATCCCGGGAGTGGCGGGCGTGCGTGGCCTCGGCCTCCTCCTCGCCGTGGAGCTCCGAGACGGTGACGCCGGCGCTGTCGCCGCCCGCTGCCTGGAGCAGGGCCTCGTCCTGAACGCGGTCACCGCCACCGCCCTCCGGCTGGAGCCGCCGCTGCTCATAAGCGAGGAAGAACTGGACGAAGGCGTGGCCATCCTGACCAAGACCCTTGAAAACTCCGGGGAAGGCGGCGGGCGAGCACGATGACGCGTCACCTGCTGGACGTAGACGACCTGACGCCGGAGGAGTTCCAGGCTGTGCTAGAGCTGGCCGGCGACGAGTACCCTCCTCGGGTGCTGGCGGGAAAGGGAGTGGCGCTCCTGTTCCAAAAGCCCTCGGCGCGCACGCGCAACTCTTCGGAGATGGCAGTGTTCCAGCTCGGCGGGCACCCCGTGTCGATAAGAGACGAAGAGGTCGGTATCGACCGACGCGAGAGCGCCGAGGACGTCACCCGCACCCTGGCGCAGTACTACTGCGCCATCGGGGCCCGTGTGCTCGACCACGGCCTCCTCTTGCGGATGGCCGCGGTCTCGGCGGTGCCGGTGATCAACCTCCTCTCCGACCAGGCCCACCCCCTCCAAGCCCTAGCCGACGTCTTGACCCTCCGGGCTCATTGGGGCGGCAGCTTGGCAGGGCGGCGAGTGGCCTGGGTCGGCGACGGTAACAACGTGGCCCGGAGCCTGGCCCTGGCCTGCGCCCTGGCCGGGGCGGAGGTGGCAGTCGCCTCGCCCGAAGGCTACGGTCTCGACGAGGCCAGCATGGCGGCCGTGGCCCGGCTCGGAGGCAAGCTCAGCCAGACTTCGTCCCCGGCCGAGGCCGTAAAGGGCGCCGGCGCGGTGTTCACCGACGTGTGGGTGTCGATGGGCGGCGAGGCCGAAGCGGTGGAGCGCGCTCGCGCTTTGCGCCCCTACCAGGTGGGGACCGAGCTCATGGCCTTGGCCGCGCCGGGGGCGGTCTTTCTCCATTGCCTCCCAGCGCACCGGGGCGAGGAAGTCACCGCGGAGGTGATAGACGGCCCGGCCAGCCTCGTCTGGCCCGAGGCGGCCAACCGGTTGCGGGCGATGAGGGGGCTCCTGCTCTTGTTGTTCGGTGGGATATGAAGCTCGCCAAGACCCAGCGCCAGCACAAGGTGGCGCAGATCCTGGAGAAAGAGGAGGTCACGAGCCAGGCCGAGCTCGTCCAGCGCCTCGCCGAGCAGGGTGTGGAGGCCACGCAGGTGACCGTTTCCAGGGACCTCGAAGAGCTCGGCGCGCTCAAGGTGAGGAGGCCGGGAGGTGCCCTCGTGTACGCCTTGCCGGAGGACGCCGATGCGCGCCCTTCGCGTGAACCGCAGTTACGGCGCGTCCTTTCCGAGTGGGTGGCGGACATTACGAGCTCGGCCAACCTGGTAATGGTGCGGACCCCGCCCGGTTGCGCTCATGTCGTAGCCTCCGCCCTCGACCGGGCCGTGCTCCCGGGGGTGGCGGGGACCGTGGCCGGCGACGACACCGTGCTCGTGGTGGCGGCCGAAGGTGTAGAAGGGGCGGCCTTGGCGCGCAAGTTGGAGCGCCTGGCCGTCCGCGAAACCTAGATAACGTGGAGACCCGTAAGAGAAAAGGAGAAGATCCATGCCGGGTAGGGTCGTGCTCGCTTACAGCGGCGGGCTGGACACTTCTGTAGCGGTCCGTTGGATGACCGAGGAAATGGGCGTCGAAGTAGTGGCGCTGGCCGTTGACCTCGGTCAGGGCGGGGAGTGGGCGGCGCTCCGCGAGAGGGCGCTGAAGGCCGGCGCGGTGGAGGTCGTCGTAGCAGACGCACGCGAGGAGTTCGCTTCGGAGTTCGTGGCGCCCGCTGTACGGGCCAACGCCCTCTACGAGGGCAAGTACCCGCTCGTGAGCTCGCTCTCCCGGCCTTTAATAGCCAAGCACCTGGTGGCCACGGCGCGCGAGTACGGCGCCGGCGCCGTCGCCCACGGTTGCACGGGCAAGGGCAACGACCAGGTGCGCTTCGAGGTCTCGGTGCGAGCCCTGGCGCCCGACCTCGACGTGGTGGCCCCCGTCCGCAGCTGGGGCTTCACCCGGGAGGACGCCATCGAGTACGCAGCCAAGCACGGGATCCCGGTCAGCGCCACCAAGAAAAGCCCCTACTCGGTTGACCAAAACCTCTGGGGCCGCACCGTCGAGTGCGGTGTCCTGGAGGATCCGTGGGAAATGCCGCCCGAGGATGTCTACGAGCTCACGGTGCCACGAGCCGAGGAGCCACGCGAGCTGGTGATCGGCTTCGAGTCGGGCCTGCCGGTGTCGCTCGACGGCCGGGCGATGACCCTCGAGCAGCTGGTCCCCGCGCTCGACCAGGCCGTCGGGCCTTACGGTTTCGGGCGGGTCGACATGGTCGAAAACCGCCGTGTCGGGATCAAAAGCCGCGAGGTCTACGAGTGCCCCGGAGCGCTTGCCCTGCTCATGGCCCACGCCGACTTGGAGGGCATGACCCTCGAGCGCGATGTCGCGCACGAAAAGGCGCGCCTTGAGCCCCGTTGGGCCGAGCTCGTCTACGACGGGTTGTGGTACTCACCGCTTAAGAGCGCGCTGGACGCGTTCATGAACGAGACCCAGCGCCACGTGAGCGGCGAGGTCCGCCTGCGCTGCCAACCGGGGACGTGTCACGTGGCCGGCCGGCGGAGCCCGGAGAGCCTCTACGAGCACGACCTCGCCACATACACCGCTGCCGACCGCTTTCGTCACCAAGATGCCGAGGGCTTCGTCCGTATCTTCGGGCTCTCGGTCGAGACGTGGGCACGCCGCCAGGGGACGGCCACCTCTGCCTGAGCGTCCAGGCATCGAGCGGGTTCCGGCTCCCGCTCAGTAACCTGTCGCCCGATGACGCTCTGGCAGGGCCGCTTTGGTGGCGGCAAGCAGTCAGAGGAGCTACTCAGCTTCACTGGGAGCCTCTCGTTCGACCGCCGGCTCGCGCCCGACGACGTGGCGTGCAGCCGGGCGCACGTCCTTGGGCTCGAAAGGGTCGGCCTGGTCTCTCGCGAAGAGAGCGGGGCGCTCCTTGCCGCGCTGGCACAGGCGGAGGAGGAACTGGCCGAGGGGACCTTCGTGTTCAAGCCAGACGACGAAGACATCCATACCGCGCTCGAGCGCAGGGTGACCGAGATCGCCGGCGAGGTCGGTGGCCGCCTGCACACGGGCCGTAGCCGCAACGACCAGGTGGCGACCGACTTGCGGCTTTTCACCAAAAGGGCGCTCTCTCAGATAGCCAAGGCCGTGATCACCCTGGAGGAGGTGCTGTTGGCCCGGGCCGAAGAAGCGGGCGACGCCTACCTGCCCGGTTACACCCACATGCAGCGCGCCCAGCCGGTGCTGCTCGCCCACCACCTCCTGGCTCATGGTTGGGGACTGTCACGGGACATCGACAGGCTGGCCGCGACCCGCCGGCGCCTCGACGTGTCGCCGCTCGGGGCGGGGGCGCTGGCGGGCTCGTCGCTTCCCATCGACCCCGACTGGGTGGCCCACGAACTGGGCTTCGGTGCCCGCTTCGAGAACTCCCTCGACGCCGTATCGGACCGAGACTTCGTGGCCGAGGCCCTCTTCGACCTCGCCCTCTTGGGTGCCCACCTGTCGCGCCTCGGGGAGGAGATCGTCCTGTGGTCGTCGGCAGAGTTCGGGTTCATGCACCTCGCCGACTCGTACGCCACCGGCAGCTCGATGATGCCGCAAAAGAAAAACGCCGACATCGCCGAGCTGGCCCGGGCGAAGACCGGTCGCCTGATCGGGCACCTGGCCGGGCTGCTCACCACGTTGAAGGGCCTGCCCTTCGCCTACAACCGGGACCTGCAAGAGGACAAGGAGCCCCTTTTCGATGCAGTGGACCAGTTGGAGCGTTCCCTCGACGCGATCACCGGCCTCATAGCGACGGCGACCTTTGACACCGAGGCCATGGCGCTCGCCGCCTCTGACCCGGCCCTGTCGGCGACTGACCTGGCCGAGTGGTTGGTCCTGAAGGGCATGCCGTTCCGCCGTGCCCATGAGCTGGTCGGGGGCCTCGTCCGGGACTCGCTCGAGCGCCGCGTCCCGCTCACTGAGCTCGTGGCGGCGCACCCCTCGCTCGGCGCGGACGCGGTCGCCCTCTTGGAGGCCGGAGTAGCCGTCACCCGGCGGACGACCCCTGGAGGGGCCGGCCCGGGTCCGGTAGCAGCCCAGCTCGAACGCTTCGCCGCCGCCGTCCAAGCTGACGCGGAGCGCTTCGGCCTACACGCCGGCGCCGGTGCCGGCCACAGCCGCGGAGGCGCCGCCGCGCCGGCACCTGGCACCGGCGCACCCAGCCGGTAAGGCTGGCCCCAACCAGGTCAGGCCAGCGTGCCTCGAGTGGCCGAAGGCCAGCCCAGCATGGCTGCACCGCTCGGGCGGGAGTTCTTTGCCGGTGACGCCCGGTGCGTAGCCAGGGCCCTCGTCGGCAAGTTGCTCGTCCACCCCGACGGCAGGGTCGCCCGGCTGGTCGAGGTCGAGGCGTACATGGGGACAGACGACCCCGGCAGCCACGCCTTCCGCGGCCCTACGCCCCGGGCGGCCATCATGTTCGGGCCCGCCGGTTACCTCTATGTCTATTTCTCCTACGGCATGCACTGGTGCGCGAACGTCGTGTGCGGCCCGGAGGGGACGGCGTCGGCCGTGCTGTTGCGGGCGGCGGAGCCGCTCGGAGGCGTCGGCGCCATGAGGCTGGCCCGTTCGCACGGCCAAAAGGTGCTGCGGGACCTGGATCTGTGCCGAGGCCCGGCGCGCCTGGCTGAGGCTTTCGGCATAACGGGCGAGATGAACGGCATCGACCTCGTCGCCTCTGCCGGCGCTGGCGCGGGGAATGGCCCTGGCGCGGGGAATGGCCCTGGCGCGGGGAATGGCCCTGGCGCGGGGAATGGCCGCAGCCTGCTGTGGCTGGCCGACGACGGCGCCGGCGCCGGGGGACCAGTGGTCGCCACGCCACGCGTCGGCCTCTCTGCCTCTCGTGCCCCTGAGCTGCCGTGGCGCTATGTGGTGGCCGGGAGCTCATGGGCCTCGCGGCCGGCGCCGGGGTAGGCCCGGGCTAGGCCCGGGCTAGGCCTCGGGCTAGGCGTGGGCTAGGCGGGCTAGGCCTGGGGGAGGCCCCCCTCATCCCCGCCAGGCTCGGTCACCTCGACGACCGCCACCGACGTCGGTGCTGGCCCTGCTTGGCGCTCCATGGCCGAGGCGGCCGCCCGCCCCGGGGCCACGGTCGTGCCCTGGTCTAACCTCTCCGGTTCGCGCACGCCGGCGATCGCGTAGACATCTGCCCCGTCGACGGTTTCCTTGGTCATGAGCAGGTCGGCGAGCCGGCGGAGCTTGTCGCGCTCGGCCGTGAGCAGTGCGACGGCCCTCTGCTCCGCCTTTAGTAGCAGAGCGCGCACCTCGGCGTCGATAAGGGCCTGGGTCTCCTCTGCGAAGGGCCGGCTGGAGAGCCCGGCACCGCTGCCTCCCAGGTAGGCGGGGCCCCCCTCGGGGTAACCGACGGGGCCGAGTTGCTTGGACAGGCCGAACTCGCGGACCATCCGCACGGCCAGTTCGGTAGCCGAGGCGAGGTCGTTGGCCGCCCCCGTCGAGCCTTGGCCGAGCTCGACCAGTTCGGCCGCGCGCCCGCCAAGGCGGACGGCGAGGCTGTCGTAGAGGTAGTCCTCGCCGTAGAGGTGCCGGTCCGTGAGGGGGAGCTGCTCGGTGGCGCCGAGGGCCTGCCCGGCCGGCAGGATGGTCACCTTGGCCACGGGGTCCGCTTTGGGGACAAGGGCGGCGACGAGGGCGTGGCCCGCCTCGTGCACGGCCACGGCCTCCTTCTCCTCGGGGAGGAGCACGTTGCTGCCCTCCCGCCGGCCGAGGATCACCCGGTCCCTGGCCTGGTCGAAATCGGCGGCGACCAGGAAGTCGCGGTTGTCGTGGGCCGCGTTGATGGCGGCCTCGTTGACCAGGTTGGCGAGGTCAGCGCCAGAGAACCCCGGCGTCCCCCTCGCCACCACCCCGAGGTCCACGCCGTGGTCGAGCCGCTTGCCCCGGCAGTGGACCTTCAAGATCTCGAGGCGGTCTGAGAGGTTCGGGAGCGGGATCTGGACTTGGCGGTCGAAGCGTCCTGGCCGCAGGAGGGCGGGGTCGAGGACCTCCGGCCGGTTGGTGGCCGCCAGCACGACGATGCCCTTGGTGACGTCGAAGCCGTCCATTTCGGCCAGGAGCTGGTTGAGGGTCTGCTCGCGCTCGTCGTTGGAGACGATCACGCCCGTGCCGCTCCTGCGCTGGCCTATGGCATCGATCTCGTCCATGAAGACGATGGCGGGAGCGCGCTTTCGGGCCTCGGCGAACAGGTCGCGGACCCTCGCTGCCCCCACCCCCACGAACATCTCGACAAAGGAGCTACCCGTCACGGAGAAAAAGGCGACCCCGGCCTCGCCGGCCACGGCCCGCGCGAGCAGCGTCTTTCCCGTGCCGGGCGGGCCCACCATCAAGATGCCCCGAGGCGGCATGGCGCCGGCCCGTTCGTAGCGGTCGGGACGCTTCAGGAACTCCACGACCTCGGCCACCTCCGCCTTGGCTCCCTCGTAGCCGGCGACGTCAGCGAAGGTTGTCGTCAGGTTGCTCGCCTCGAACAACTTCGCTTTGGACTGGCCGACGCCGAAGATGCCGGACAACCCCCCGCCGGCGGCGGCACCGCGCTTGGACAAGCGGTACCAGAGATAACCGGGTAGGGCGAGCACCATCAGCAGGATGACCCAGCTCAGCACTTGAGAGCCGAACGAGGGACCCGTGGTGGTGGCTGTGACCTGGACTTTGTTGTGCTGGAGCTGGTCGAGCAGGGGGGCGCCCGGGCTTGGTGTCTGGGGGATGACCACGGTGTAGTGGTGGCCGTCCTTCAAGAGGCCCGTGGCGTTACCGCTCGGGTTGAGCGTCACCGTAGACACCTTGTTCGCGGCCACGTCCCTCACGAACTGCGAGTACGTGAGGTTCACCGGCCGGGTCATCCGGGTGGCCGGCAGTACGAAGAAGAGCAGCACAAAGGCGGCCACGGCCACGACCCACAGCCAGTGGCGCCAAGAGGGCGGCGGGGGTGGGGCCGACGGTACAGGCTTGCCGCCGGCGGCGGGCGGAGAGGCCGGTTTGGTCACTAGTCCAGTCTGCCGTGACCGCTCGGGCACCGGCGAGCGGGGGCCGCTTGGTGGCCCATTTCCCCTGCCGGCTGGGCGCGGGCCTGAGCTATCATGGGTCCTACCACTCGCCAGGGTGGCCGAGTTGAGGCTTGTCGGAAAGGCAAGAGCGGGGCCCGGGTGTGTTGGGTCCCGAGGCCGTGTTGACAGGCTTTGACTCGTAGGCTAGCTTTGAGAGCCGCTCAGCGAGCAGGAGCTCCCTGGGTGGTAGCGCCA
>DAHWQF010000099.1 GCA_027334785.1 Acidimicrobiaceae bacterium | reverse complement strand
GGTCGTCGCGCCATCGTCGCGCGCCGGGGGCACTTGCCCGGCCGGGGCCGAAGAGGTCGTCGCGCCATCGTCGCGCGCCGGGGGCACTTGCCCGGCCGGGGCCGAAGAGGTCGTCGCGCCATCGTCGCGCGACGAGAGTGCGAGGACTGCAGTTTCATCGGTCATTGCCGCCGACCGCCTTCCTGGTTGCCTCGGCGCGAGCCCGGTGAACGCGCATCCGGTAGGAAGGACCGTCGATGTTCACGACCACGCTCCTGTGCAACAAACGGTCCAACATCGCGGCCGCCGTAACGGGGTCACCGGTGATCTTCGCCCAGCTGGCTATGCCTAAATTGGTGGTAATGCAGGTGCTCGAGCGCAGGTAGCGCTGGGCCACGACCTGGAAAAGGGCGGCAGCGGCTTCCTCTGGGAGCGGCAAGTACCCCAGCTCGTCGATTATCAAGAGCCTGGGGCTCGCGTAAAAGGTCATCGTCGTGGCCCAGCGCCCCTCCAGTGCGGCCTTGTGGCAGCGTGCTGCCAGGTCGGCGGCCGTCGTGTAGTGGACTTTGTAACCAGCATCGACGGCGGCCCAGCCGAGCCCGATGGAGAGCATCGTCTTTCCCACCCCGGGCGGCCCGATAAAGAGCAAGTTGGTGCCGTCGTCCAAAAAGCGCAGTGACTCGAGCTCTTTTATGAGCTTTTTGTCGACAGAGGGCTGGGCGTCGAAGTCGAAGTCGGCCACCCTCCAGGGCGCCGGCAGGCAGGCCACCCGTGCCAGGGCGGCGTGCCGGCGTGCCAGGGACGCCTCGGCTTCGAGGCCGAAGAGCTTCTCCAGGAGCACCGTGGTGCTCCAACCGTCTGCTTTCGCCCTGTCCAAGAGGGCGGGGAGGGCCTCGGCCGCAGCGCCAAGGCGCAGCGTGGCCAGGTGGCCCCGGAGGGTTTGGTAGGTAGACGCCTCGCTCATCGGGCCACCACCTCGCTTCCCGGGAAGACTGCACAGACAAGTTTGGCCATCTCGTCCAAGTCGACGGCCGGCTCGGCGCCGGCGGGCCCCAAAAGCTTGGCCCGCTCGGCCAGGGCGGCGGCACCAGGGGGCCGGTTCTCCTTGCGGTCACAAGGCCTTTTGCTACTGAACTGGCCAAGGACCACCTTCTCCAGCGCCTCTTTGTGCTCGGGGGTGCGGACGACCTCGCCGCAACCGGCCGGTGCGAGCTGGTGGGCCACCACGAGCCTGCCCGCTGGGCTGTAAATCTCGAGCGTTTTCGTCCCGAGGCGGTGGCGAAGTCCCATCGTCATCCCTCGCATGCCGGGCAACACCGAGTAGCGGTTGCCCCTGAAGGCGACGGTCGCCCGGTGGTCGACGGGGGCAGAGGCCTCGATGGTAGCCGGGTAAGGGGCTGCTGGCAGGGGGAGCAACGGCTCGGCTGCGGCCAGCTCTCCGACCGTTGGCCAGCGTGGCCGCGAACCGTCGGCTGGTGGCTCCTCGATGCCCCTTGGGCTCCGGAGCCTGGTGTCGCCCTTAGCCTCCCAGAAGCGGTCCAGGCTCGCCTGGGCGGCCTCTGGGGCCACGGCCGACAGCGTCCGCCACCACCTGCCCGTGGCATAACGGACGGCGGCTTCGACGCAACCTTTCCGGTTGCCCCTTCGGGGAGGGCACACGGCGATGGCCGCCCCATAATGCTTGGCCACCGGAGCGAAACTGGCCTGGACGTCGCCGCTCTTGGGCTCTACGACGGTCGACATGCGGTCCACCCGCCAGTAGCGGGCGGTGCCGCCCAAGCGCCGCATCACCCCGTCCATCGCCTCGACCAAATAGGCCTGCTCGGTGGCCGGGCAGATGACGCCCCGGGACCGCCCCGAGTAAGGCAGCGTGCCCAAGAGCACGTAGGCCACCCCGCCCCAGGGCGACTTGCGCCGTTCGAACCAGTCCCACTGGACCTCCTATGTGGCGCGCGTGAATATGTGGCGCGGATCCCGGAAAGGCTGCGTTGGTGCTGCTCAGGGCGCAGCGACGGGCTGAGTGGTTCCACATAGTAACGGGTGCCTGAGAGGGCCATGCTTGTTGCTTCCGGAGTTCCCGAGAGGAGGAAGCGATGACGATGAAGGGACCCCTTGCCGCGTGGGAGGCAGGGATGGCCGGCCGGCTGGGGGCGTTGGGTTACAGGCAGTCGACGGTCGCGAAGCAGATGGAATTGGTCGGGAGGTTGAGCCGGTACTTGGACCGGGAAGGGCGAGGAGCTGAGGAGGTCAGCGCGGAGGTGGTCGAAGAGTTCTTTGATGATCTTCACGCCCACCACGGCGCGTCTTGGCCTACTGCCAAGTATTTCAGGTGGCTGCTGGAGTACTTGAGGGAGGTCGGGGCTGTCCCGGAGCCGCCGGCGGCGGCACCGGGCTCGCCAACGGAGGTACTGATCGGGCAGTACCGGCATTACTTGGCAGAGGAGCGTAGCCTCGCCCCCAAGACGCTGATAGACCGGGAGCGCACGGCGCGGCTGTTCTTGTCGCAGCTCGCGGGCCGTGGACTGGACGAGCTGGGTGCAGCGGACGTGAACAAGTTCGTCACACGCGAGTGTCGTCGGTTGAGCGTGCCCGGGGCTGCACGGCTCGTCAACGGGCTGCGTTCCTTCTTGCGGTTCGCCTTGCTCGAGGGGCTGATCACTTGCCCCCTGGGGGCCGTCGTGCCGTCGGCGGCGCGCCGCGAAGGTGCCGGCCTGCCACGTGGCCTCCCCCCGGCCGAGGTGAGCGCCTTGTTGGGCGGTTGCGACCGGAGCCGGCCAATGGGACGGCGTGACTATGCGATCCTGACGCTCCTGGTGCGCCTCGGGTTGCGCGCGGGCGAGGTCGCTGCACTACGCCTCGACGACATCGAGTGGCGGGCTGGGACCATCGTCGTGCGTGGCAAGGGCGGGACCGAGGAGCGGCTGCCACTGCCCGTTGACGTCGGTGAAGCGGTCGCCGAGTACCTGCGCCGGGACCGGCCGCGCCGTCCCGAGCGTGAGGTGTTCCTCCGGGTATGCGCACCTCTCCGCGGGCTTGCCCCCGAGGGGGTGAGCGAAGTGGTGCGGGCCGCCAGCGAGCGGGCGGGCCTCGGCAGCTTTGGTTCGCACCGTCTGCGCCACACGTGCGGGACCGCGATGCTGCGTGCAGGCGCTTCACTGCCGGAAGTGGCCCAGGTCCTGCGTCACCGCCATCTCGCTACGACTGCCATCTACGCCAAGGTCGACCATATCGCGTTGCGCGACCTCGCGATGCCTTGGCCTGGGAGCGAGAAATGACCGACTTCGCCTCCGCAGCAGCCGAGTACCTCGCCACACGCCGGGCGATGGGTTACCACTTCGGCAACCAAGGCCGGGTGGTCGGCCAGTTTGCCGCGTACCTCGACAGGGTTGGCGCCGAGCACCTGAACATCGCCCACGCGCTGGCCTGGGCAAAGGAGCCAGCTGGGGCGGCGCCCGCGTGGTGGGCAGTCAGGTTGAGCACGGCGAGGGGTTTCGCCCGTTACCTCAGCGCCTTCGACCCTGCGACCGAGGTCCCGCCGGTGGGCCTGTTACCTGACCCCGGCCACCGGGCCGTGCCCTACATCTACTCCGAAGAAGATGTTGCCCGGGTGCGGGAAGCTGCGGGGCGGCTCCGCCCCGAGCACCGAGCCGACACCTACAAAACCCTCATAGCGTTGGTCGCGGTGACCGGCATGCGGGCCGGAGAGCCGGTCCGCCTCGACCGCGGCGACGTCGACCTCGGCCAAGGCCTCCTCACTATCCGCAACACGAAGTTCGGCAAGTCACGTCAGCTCCCCTTGCACCCGAGCACCGTCGAGGCCCTGACCGCTTACGCGCAGCGACGCGACGAGCGCCGCCCGAGAGCGAAGTCCCCGAGCTTTTTCACCTCCGCGACCGGCACGCGGCTCCTACGGGACAACCTCACCACTGTCTTCCCCCGCCTTGTGCGCGAAGCCGAGCTCTGCTCGACTAACCGTTACCGTCCACCGAGATTGCACGACCTCAGGCATTCATGGGCCGTCAGAACCATAATTTCTTGGTACCGCGACGGGCTCGACGTGGAGCAACGCCTGCCGCTCCTTTCCACTTGGCTAGGTCACGCTTCGCCAAGGGATAGCTACTGGTACCTCACAGCCGTCCCCGAGCTGCTCGAGCTGGTCGCCGAGCGCATCGACGCCGCTGCCGAGGCCCGGCCATGACCGCCCTCGCACCGCTGCTGGAGGCGTTCTTCACCGAGCGGCTCATCGGGCAACGACAGGCCAGCCCAAACACCGTTGCTACCTACAGGGACACCTTCTCCCTCTTGCTGCGCTTCGCCCAACGCCGCACCGGCCGTGCACCACAGGACCTGGACCTGGAGGACCTCGACGCCCCGCTCATCGGGGCTTTCCTCAACTACCTCGAAGCCGAGCGCGGCGCCAGCATCCGGACCCGCAACCTCAGGCTCACCGCTGTCCGCTCGCTGTTCAATTTCGCTGCCTACCGCCACCCCGACCACGCCGCCCTCATACAGCGGGTGCTCGCCATCCCACCGAAACAGGCCCGCAGGGCCCTCGTCACCTACCTCGACGAAAACGAGATGCAGGCCTTGTTGGAGGCGCCTGACCGCTCAACTTGGCTCGGGCGACGGGACTACGCCCTGATGCTTGTCGCCCTGGAGACAGGCCTGCGTGCGAGCGAGCTCACGGCGCTCACCTGCGGCGCCGTCCAGCTCGGGACGGGTGCGCACGTGCGCTGCACCGGCAAAGGGCGAAAAGAGCGGATCACGCCCATACGCCGTGAGGCCCGCAAAGTGCTGGGCGCCTGGCTGCGAGAGCGTGGCGGCGGGCACGACGACGCTTTGTTCCCCGGTCCGAACGGCGAGCACCTGAGCCGCGACGCCGTCCGCCGCCTCATCGAGCGCCATCTCGCCACCGCGACCACCAAGTGCCCGTCGCTCGCAACGAAGGCAGTTACCCCCCATACTTTGCGGCACAGTCTGGCGATGAACCTCCTCCGCCATGGCGTCGACATCGCAACGATCGCGCTCGTCCTCGGCCACGAGGACGTCCGCACCACTTATGCAATCTACCTGCATGCCGACCTCACCCTCAAAGAGAAGGCCATCGCCAAGACGGCGCCACGGCGTGCGCGCCGGGGACGGTACCGCCCGCCCGACGCCCTGCTCGCCTTTCTCGAGGCTCTGTAATATGCGGCGCCGCACCCCCCGAAAACCAACACCAACGCAGCCTTTCCGGGATCCGCGCCACATATTCACGCGCGCCACATAGTGACACTTCTCTGGAGCGGCCCGGACATCTGAGCAGGTAAGTGGGCAAATTGACGATAATGACATGTAAACGACATCAGGGGATCCGGGTGATTGAAGCTGCTCGGGCTACCCCCAGCTGACGAGCGAGCTGTTCCTTCAAGGCGGTGTTCTCCGCTCGGAGCCGGGCGAGCTCCTCGCGATAGACGTGCAATTGTTGTCGCAACGAGTTGGCACTAGCGCGCTGGGCGCGCTGGGCGCCTTGGCTGGGCGGGGGCTTTTGCGAAGGTTCTCCCCGCAGGCACTCTATCTTCTGGCGCAGCCCGGGCTGGCGGTAGAGCCAATAGCGGGAGACCCCCGCGGCTTTGGCGAGCTGAGCGAAGTTGACCGGCCTAGCCTGGCGCTGGAGGGCCTCGAGAGCGGCTTCGGCACGGGCGACCGTGGCGTCGTGGCGTGCCCTTGCAGCGAGGCGCAACGCTTCGGAGCGCTCAGGCGCCGGCACGCCCGTCGGCTTCGAGGGCTTCGAGGGCAGAGATGACCTTCCCCAGGTTCTCGAGGACATGCCGGTGGTTGGCGGCGAGGCGGCTGTAGCCGGCAGACTCGGCGGCTTCGGCCATCTTTGCCGTCTCTCCGGCCTGGTGGCGGTGGACTGGTAGGAACTCGACCGTTGTTTGGAAATCGGGGCACGTAAGGCAGGCGTTCGGGTGCGGGCAGTCCTGTTGGGGAGGTCGTCCGCAGTAGCCGTTGGGGAGGCTGCCGGCGACGCGGGCGAGGTTGTACTTGAGCCACTCGGCGTCAGCCGTCGGCGAAGAGGGGTCGAAGCCGAGCAAGCGTCCCTCGAAGTCCACACGCGTCGCCCAGTAACGCTGGAGCTGCTCTCTCAAGGTCTCGTCAAGCAAGACGGCATAGACGTTGGTCATGAGCGGGCTCTGGTGGCCCAAGAGGCGCTGGACGACAGGTTGGGGGACACCGCTGTTCAGGAGCCTGGTCCCGAGACTGTGGCGCAGTTGGTGGGGCGCGGCACGAACGGGTCTCCCCGCCTTGTCGTGCAGGCCGATCAGCACTTGCCAGTCTTTGAACGCACGTTGGAAAGTGGCGTAAGCCATGGGTTTTTCGGGGTCGAAGGGAGAGGGGAAGAGCCAGGGGCTCCCTTCGGGCCAGGACTCCTCGACCAAGCGCTGCTGGGCCCGCACCGCGGCGACGGCCCTTGCCGAGAGGGGCACGACCTGCTCGGTCCGCACCTTGTGCGCCTGGAAACGCAAGCACGGCCAACCGGAGCTGTCCAAGACGACCGGGTCGGCCGGCAGGGCGAGGGCGTCGCCAGAGCGGAGGCCGGTCTCGGCCAGGACCACCACCAGGTGGCGGTAGCCGGGCCGGAGGTGGGCGAGGTTCGCTTCGTGCTCTATTTGTGCCAAGACCTCCTCGGGCAAGAAACGGGGTTGGGAGTGGCGCCGGGCGCAGACTTCGTCGTGGTAGACGACGGCGTCCAAGGGGATCTCGGGTGCGAAGCGGTAACGACGGTTGTCTTCCAGGAAGCCCCGCAGGAAGATCCTAGAGAGCGCCCTGGTCCCCTCCGAGAGCGGCTGCGCGGCCAAGTAGGCGAGGTAGCCCTCGATGACAGACCTGCTGATCTCGCCCGGAGCTTGCACCGGTGGTTCGCAAGAAGAGAGGAAAGAAGAGAACCGTTTGAACGCGAGCGCTGCCGAGCGCACGGTGTTGAAGGCCTGGCCGAGCACGAGGCGCTGGCGCGCCCAGGACTTTGCAGCCTCCTTCAGCCAGGGCTGGGTGATGCCGCCGAAGGAGACCCTGTCCCTCCCCCTCGCGGCCGGCACCCCGAGGGCACGGGCACGCCAGGTGTCGGCGGCATAGAGCCGCTCGAGGAGGCCGTCTGGCGCGCCGGGGACGAGCTTCAGGCGAGCGGTGCTCGCGGGGTCGCTCATACCGGCGCCTCCCACGCCCCGGCCTCGACGAGCGCAGCCCGCAGGTCCTCCACGCCCAGGTGTGCGTAGGTCCCGAGCGTCGTGGCCGGCGAACGGTGCGTGAGGAGCTTGGAGACGACCTCCAGCGGCACGCCTTTCCGCAACAAGTCGGTTGCCAGGCTGTGGCGAAGGGCATGGAGGTTGAAGCTGATGCCGGTGCGCTCCCTGAGCCGGCCGACCAGCTTGTGCACGGCCTGGTAGCAAAGTGGCGCCCCGCGGGGCTCGGCGAAGATGTTCACGAAGACGTAGTCGCTGTCGGTCTCGCCGTACTCGTCGAACATGTAGGCGCTATAGAGCCGCACGAGCCCCGCCGAGACCGGCAGCGTGGCGCGGTCGATGGTCTTGGCGCGAGCGCCGTTTTGGTTGTCGTCCCGGGGCACGACGTGCACTTCCCGGCGGTGGGACACGAAGTCGGAGTGCCGGAGCCCCAAAGCTTGCCCCACGCGCATCCCGGTCTCCGCGAGAAGGCAAATGAGAAAGCGGTCCCGCAGGTGCTCGCAGGCACAGACGATCGCGAGCACCTGCTCCTCGCTCAAGGTGCGCGGCAACCTGCGCGCCTCACGGAGGCGGAGCGGCCTCGTCGGCACCGGCCGTCCGGCGCTCACGTGGTGGAGGAACGGTTTGTAGCCGCCGCGGTTGGATTGTCGCCACTCGACGAGCTCCTTCGCGAGGGCGACCCCGTTCCTCGCGTGGTAGTCGTAGAAGGAGAACAGCGCCGCCAGGTGGCGGTTCACGGTCGGGGGCGAGCGCCGGGCGTTGCCCCCCTCCAGTACGACGACGTTCGGGGCGGGGGCGCGGAGCCAGGCAACGAAGCGGCTCACGTGCTCGGCCTTGGCTTCGTCCCAGCGGGCTTCCGCGAGGCCCAAGAACTCGAACCAGAGCTTCAGGCTCATCGCGTAGGACCGGGCGGTGGTGGGAGAACGGTCGAGCGCTTGCAGGTGGGCGAGGTACGCTTCGACGGGGGCGACAAGCTCACCGGAGTCATCGAGCACTGTCCAAGACTCGGGGCCATCGGGCATGAGGACGCGTTGAGCGCGCACCGTCTTTAGCTCTCCAGCAGGTCGAGCTCGGCCCGCCAGGAAACGTACTCCCGATAGCGCCGGCGGGCAGCGGACGCGCTGATAGCCAGCCGCGAGCCCACCTCGGCCCAGCTGCAGCCCTGCCCGCGTGCGTCGGCCACTGCTTCAGGCAGCCGGCTTTGGGTTTCGGCGGACAAACTGGCAAGGCAGGAGAGCAGCCCCTCCGGGTCGTCCTCGGCACCCCCGCGGTAGCCCGAGAGGAGCCCCGTAGCAGCACCGACGAGCGCCCAGGTCTGGTGGTCCACAAACGGCTCCCAGGTCCTGTCGCAGCCCGGCTCGTGGCGCTCGGCGGGCTCCCCGTCCGCCCCGCAAGAGCATCGCGGGTTGCCAGGCAGCTTCTCGGTGCCGAACCTGACCTTGGGGTTGGGGAGGTTGCCACTGTCGTGCATGGTTCTTGAATCGTAATGCCTTCAAGGACACGGGTGGTGGACCCTCGGGCGCTAGCAAGGCACCATGCCATTGCAAGATGTCAAGTCCCGCCACCGCCAGATCATGGCCGAGATCTCGAAGATAGGGCTTTGCCTGCCAGGCAGCCTCGTAGAGCGAACGACGCGCTGTGGCAGCCCCAGCTGCCGCTGCCATGCCGACCCCTCCAAGCTCCACGGCCCGTACCCCACCTGGATCCGCCGTGAAGGAGGAAAGACGGTCACTCGGACCTTGAGCCCCGAGCAGGCCGAACGCTACAAGCTCTTGTTCGAGAACAGCCGGCGCCTAAAACAGCTCGTGGCAGAGTTGGAGGCCCTTTCGGCCCAAGTGGTCAGTCACACGGAGGGCTGGGACAACTGACCAATAGCTGCCACGTCGGTGACGCTCCAGAGAACAGTGTCAACAACGATGACTTTGGGTAACAAAGTGACGTCGGAGACACCCCTTTTCGCGCTCCAGAGAAGACGGCTTATGCATGAGAGAGGTCTTCTTTAAAAGGTTAAAAGCAGCACGCCCGGACGACGGGCACCAAAGCCAGACTGCAAGAAAGTCTGTCGTCAGCGACCTGTGAAGAGGCGGTTGTAGTCATCGATGGCGGCGCAGAAGTTGGAGCTCGGGCAGGACAGCGAAGTAAGACCGCCGTCCTGGTCTATTGCCTGCGGTGCGCTCCAGTACGACCCGTTGTAGGTAACGACGTTGCCAACGCCGCTCTCAATGCCAATGCCGTTGTCATTGCTGCCGATAGCGGCGCAGAAGTTGGAGCTTGGGCAGGACACCGAAATAAACCCCCCATTGGGGTCTACTGCCGACGGTCCGCTCCAG
>DAHWQF010000999.1 GCA_027334785.1 Acidimicrobiaceae bacterium | reverse complement strand
GCAGACCCAGATCTCGAGCAGGGTCGGCTCGCGCTCGCAGACCGGCCGGTGGCCCGTCGCCGTGAAGGTCTTGATGCCGGGACCGGACCACACGAGCGTGAAGGCCCGAGCCATCTCGACCCTTCCCTGGTAGCCGATGCCGGTCTCGTGGACGAACCCCTCGAACATCGCCCCGACCTCGCTCTCGCGCATGCCGGGCCGGATCCGCTCACCGACGTGCTCGAGGCCGAGCGTCGCGAGCTCTTGGGCGAGGCGCATCCGCTCGAGCTCCTGGGCCGACTTGCGCGTCCGGGCTCTCGACAGGAGCCCGGTCGCGTCGACCACCTCTCTGACGACCTTGCCGAAGGCCTCGAAGTAGGCGGCAGTGAACACGGTCGGCTCGCCGGCCATCCTGTCCGCCCCCTGGGCGGACTGGGAGAGCTCGACGCCCACCCGACGGCCGAGGTCCCGCTCGCCGAGCACGCCCAGGGCGAGCGAGAGCGCCCGCTCGGCAGGAGGGCGGGGGTCGGCGGGGTCGTAGTGCGGGTAGGTGCGGATGTCGCCGGTCCAGGCCGTGCGGCTCGCGTCCTCGAGCTGGGGGGCGAGGACGACGAGCGTCGCGTCGCCCCTCCTCGGGAACACCGCG
>DAHWQF010000998.1 GCA_027334785.1 Acidimicrobiaceae bacterium | reverse complement strand
AGGCGGACTTCACGTCGTCGCCGTCGCTCGCACTGCTGATGATCCTGACCTTCGGCGCATGGCAGTTCTTCGGCGAGAACGTGATCCTGTACCTGGCGGCATTGAAAACTCTTCCCACCGACGTGCTGGAGGCAGCCAGCGTGGACGGCGCTGGGCCTTGGCGGCGGTTCATCAACATCCGATGGCCGCTGCTCCGTCGCCACACCGTGCTCATCTGGGTGATAACAACCCTCACGGGGTTACAGACCTTCACCCAGATATACGTCCTCACGGGGGGCGGCCCGGCTGGGGCGACCACGACCGCCCTGTTTTACGTTTACAACCAGGGCTTCGTGCAGTTCAACACAGGCCAGGCCGACGCCATGGGCGTGCTTCTCTTCCTCATCTCGCTGGCGGTCACGGTCACCCAGGTGGGCTTGATCGGTAGGGGGTCGCGCCGTGGTTACTAGCCCGCGGCTCTGGCTGTCAAAGGCGCTTGTTTACGCGCTCGTCATCATCGCCGTGCTCGTCGTCGTGTTCCCCCTCCTCTGGATGCTCGGCACGGCGGTAAAGCCCAACAGCCAGATCCTCGACCTCCGGGCCTCGCTCTGGCCGAGCCGCTTCGAGTGGGGCAACATAGCCCGGGCCT
>DAHWQF010000997.1 GCA_027334785.1 Acidimicrobiaceae bacterium | reverse complement strand
GTTCACCGCCGGGCTGCCGGCAGGTCGGGCGTTGGACCTTGGTGCTGGCGAGGGCCGAAACAGCCTGTGGCTAGCTCGCAAGGGCTGGAGGGTGACAGCGGTGGACCTTTCCCAAGTGGCACTCGAGCGGCTGGATGCTGCGGCGGCAAAGGAACACCTGGTGGTAAAGACGGTCGTCGCCGACATGGGACAGTACTTGGCCCGGGGCGAGCGGTTCGACCTGGTCGTGATCGCCAACATCCACCCTGCGCCCGCTAAACGCGCTGAGATCCTGGAAGCGGCCGCCTCGGCAGTGGGCCCCGGGGGCCACCTTTTCCTGGTCGGCCACCACCTCGCTTCGCTCGGGCAAGCGGGACCGCCTGACCCCGAGCGCCTCTATGTCGAGGACAGCCTAAAAGACGCCTTTCCTGGTCTCGAGCTACTCCGCCTCGAGCGCCGTCAACGTCGCGTGGGCGACGGTGCGGTGCCACTGTTCGACGTGGTCGCCTGGGCTGTGCGTTCCCAACGACAGGAGGGCTCGTAGTGACAGCGACCGACCTCACTGCCGTCCCCGGCCCGACCACCTCTCGCCCCCGGCCCGGTCTCGCTCGCCTCCTCGGTGTCAGTTCCTTAGCCCACTTCCTGAACGACG
>DAHWQF010000996.1 GCA_027334785.1 Acidimicrobiaceae bacterium | reverse complement strand
CGGACGGGACGCGGCCTCGCCGAACCGCTGGTAGGCGCGTCGGAACGCGGCAAGCTCGGCGGGGCTGCGGTCCTCCACGAGTGCGGGCTCGTCGAGGCGGACCCAGCCAGCACCTGCAGCGCCGATCGCAGCAAGCAGCTCGAGGTAGACATCGACGAGCCGGTCGAGGAGCGAGAGCGGGGAGGACCCGGGGATCCACGTGACGCTGCGCAGCAGGAAGGTGAGCGGGCCGAGGAGCACCGGCATGGTCTCGATGCCGAGGGCGTTGGCCTCCTCCAGCTCGCCCAGGGCCTTGGAGAGGTCCGGCGAGAAGGCGGTATCGGGGCCGATCTCGGGCACCAGCTGGTGGTAGTTGGTGTCGAACCACTTGGTGAGCTCGAGCGGCGCCACCGGGACACCCCCCACCTCGCCACCTCGGGCCATGGCGAAGTAGCGCTCCACGCTCCCCCGTCCCCCGATCCGATCGAACCGGGAGGGCACGGCGCCGACGGCCACGGCGGCGTCGAGCACGTGGTCGTAGAGCGAGAAGTCGTTGGATGGCACGAAGCCGACCTCGGCCGCCGCGAGGCTGCGCCAGTTCTCCCTGCGGATGCCCGCGGCAACCTCCAAGAGCGCGCGCTCGTCGATGCGCCC
>DAHWQF010000995.1:275-633 GCA_027334785.1 Acidimicrobiaceae bacterium | reverse complement strand
ATGTTGGCCCCGGCGTCGACGAAGGTTGCCCCCTCTCGCAGCAGGGAACGGACCGTCGCCGTGACATCGGGCTCGTAGACGCCCGTGAGCGAGATCGTGTGGCCGACCGCGTAGTCGGTCGGGTCGACGTGAAGGAGGAAGCCCTCTACCGTCCTCACCGCCTCGCTTGCCGGCGCAGCACCAGGGCGGCCGAGGCGGTGGGCCCTCACGAACTCGACGCTCCCAATGAACTCCTTGACGAGGTCGCCGACAGACGCTCCCCCCTCTGCCAGGCGCTCGCGGTAATGGGCCAAGCCCTCCGTGTCGGCCTCGCGCCCGAGGAGGAGCCGGTAGCAGGAGACGACGTCCTCGAGGTCGG
>DAHWQF010000995.1:0-265 GCA_027334785.1 Acidimicrobiaceae bacterium | reverse complement strand
GTCCCAGAGGCCTTGGCGATCTCCCAGAGGGGCCCCGTCCGCAGCAGCCCCGTCGGCAGCAGCCCCGTCGGCAGCAGCCCCGTCGGCAGCGGCCCCATCCGCAGCAGCACGGTAGCCTGGGCTGCCAGGAGCGCGGCCGGCGGGCACGGCGGCTATGCTACCGGCCCGTGCTAGCGCCAGCTCTTCGGCCGGCACCTCGGTGAGGGCAAGTGGGAAATGTCGGGAGAGAGCTGATGAGACGCCGGGTCGCTTTTGTGAGCCCTCG
>DAHWQF010000994.1 GCA_027334785.1 Acidimicrobiaceae bacterium | reverse complement strand
CCTGGCCGGTCCTCACGGCATCGCTTGGTTGGCACTACGCCAGCGTGGGCGACCTGGTCGCCGCCGAGCGGTGCCTGTCGTGGGCCGAAGCACGCTTCGACGACGAGGGACGTCTCGGCGAGCAGTTCGGGGGACAGGGCCGCGACCCGGCGAGCTACCGGGAGTGGGTCGCCCGTTGGGGCCCTCCGGCCGCAGACCTCCTCTGGTCGCACGCAATGTACATCGTCTTGGCAACCGAGCTCGTGGCCTGCCGCACGCCCCCAGTTGGAGCCCACGCCGCCTCACTGCACGCTGCCTCCCTTGGCCTAAGCCCCCTACCCACCAGTGACCCTCGACCAACCAATAGCCAACAAATGAAAGGGAACATACAATGAGCAGGAGAACAACCTTTTTCACCAAAGCGAGGAGCGACAGGCGACTGGCCCTGGTGAGGGGCTTCGCATGCGCCAGCCTCGCCGCGAGCGCCACGCTCATCGGTCTCACACCGACCGTCAGCTCCGCCGCGTCAACTGTGACGCTGCAGTTCTGGAACGCCTATAACACCACTGACAAGGAGGCGACGACGATGCAAAACGTCGTCTTGAAAAAGTTCGAGGAGGAGAACCCAGGGATCAAGGTCACGTCGGTCGTCGT
>DAHWQF010000993.1 GCA_027334785.1 Acidimicrobiaceae bacterium | reverse complement strand
CTGCTGACAGATCCGGATGGCCGCTACGCACGGGGAACGTCCCGTGCCAAGCTTCAAACCGGCCTTCCGTCTTCGGCAGCTCTGCCCTGGTGGATGGGCGGCGCCCGTCGAGGTTGTCCGGTGTCATCGACAGGCTGGTGGCGTGAGGCGCTCACCACGGGGGCCGTAGGCGGCCGGGTTCGGCGAGAGCGTCGAGGGCTGCTGCGAGCTGGCGGTACGACGCGGGGCCGAGCTGCTTTTCCCAGGTCCCGATCGTCTCGGCGCCCCCCTCCTCGGCGGCGGTGGTGCAGGCCCGTCCACGCGCGGTGCGCACGAGCAGTCGAGCCCGGGCGTCGCGTGGGTGACGGCGCCGCTCGACATAGCCCCGCTCGACGAGCTGGGCGGCGGCCTGCTTGGTGATCCCGAGGTGGACAGCGATGTCCGCGGTGGTCGCATCCCCTGCGCTGATGCGAGCGAAGGCGAAGCCGTGCGCGGGTCGAACGTCGCAAAAGCCCCGCCGCTGCACGCCTTCGTGGATACCTCGACGAGCTGGGCCGCCAACCCGCAGGACCGTCACCGCCGTGCCCGTGGGTGCCGAGGACCCGGTCCGCCCCGCTCCAGGAGGCCAGCGGCACTCGCAGATGAGACCGTCAC
>DAHWQF010000992.1 GCA_027334785.1 Acidimicrobiaceae bacterium | reverse complement strand
TCCAGGAGCGACCCGACCAGTTCCGCTGGCGCAACCCTGAGGACCCGAGGATCGCTCCGCCCGCGCCGGACCGAAACGGCCGGGCTCACGAAGGGCGCCGCTTCGGGTAGCAGGCGGGAGGCAAAGTCGATGACTTGGGCAGTGGAACGGTAAGCGTGGGGCAGTTCGACCACCCGCGGCCGCCCCGCCGGCGCCAGGTGGGCCGCTATCTCTTCCCAGCTGCGCAGGCCCCACGGGCCGGTCGACTGCGCGAGGTCGCCAAGAAGCGTGAGAGCTCCTCCGGGACAGCGCCGGGCAAGCATACGCAGTTCCATTGGCGAGAGATCCTGGGCCTCGTCGACTATCGCGTAGCCGTACGACCGTGGCGAACCGTGGACGAGGTGCTTGGCTTCGTCGACTAGCGGGGCGTCGGCTGGCGTCCAGGGTTCGGAACGCCGGCGGGACAAGAGCCGCTGCTCCTCCTCGGATAGGAGCCGGCCGGCGGCCGCGGCCAAAAGTGCCGGCCGGCAGAGGAGGTCCGCGACGAGCCTCGGCGCTGCGACGCTCGGCCATCGCAAGTCGAGCGCTCGCTTCAGCGCCTTCGCACGGCGCAGTTCTTGGCCGAGCCCTGAGCCGTCCGCCGGCTCACCAGCAG
>DAHWQF010000991.1 GCA_027334785.1 Acidimicrobiaceae bacterium | reverse complement strand
TCTCGCTGCGAGCTGATCGCCGCCGCGTCCTGCTGGTCGTAGCGGTAGAGCTGGCGGGCCGCGGGGTAGAGCCAAGCGGCGAAGCATAAGGACGCAGCCCCGGCGACCAGGGCGCTGACGAGCCCGCCGCGACCATGTGCCAAACGGCGCTCCGAGAGGGGCCCTAGGCCCTCCAGCCAGTGCCACGCCCACGTGACCGCGGTCCCAGCCAAGTAGAGCCCTGCGAGCTGGGTGCCCATCGTGAAGCGCCGGAAATAGAGGCTGCCGTGAGCAGGTACAAGGTCCGCAAAGGGCCCGAAGGTAGTCGAGCCGAAGCTAAGGACAAACGACGCCGCGAACAGCGCCAGCAGGCTGCGCTCGAGGGGGCCCCTGCGCCAGCGCCAGAGAGCGAGGAGCGCGCCTGCCCCTACGAGCACGCTGATGACGGGGACCGTCCGGCGAGCGTCGAAAATCTGGCCTGTGAAGAGCCACTGCAGTTCCTTGCGGGCCCCATACCCGCGGGCGTACACGGTAGGGGCCAGGAACTCGTCGATCGCGGACCATTTGGAACCGAGCATGAGCGGGACCACGACCCAACTGGCTGAGGCGAGGGAGCCAGCCAAGAGGGCGGCTCCGGACAAGAGCCGGCGGAGCA
>DAHWQF010000990.1 GCA_027334785.1 Acidimicrobiaceae bacterium | reverse complement strand
CAGGCACGCAAATCCTCCTCGGCAATGTCTTAGCGCCTAATCAGCTCCAATGATTGGGCCTAGCGAAGTACGCCAGCGACAAAGCTGCAAAGCCTTCGCCGGACAAGGGCTTGGCCAACACAACTTGGCTCGCTGCCTCCTGACCCTCCGAGGACGGCGGTGGGCTTCGGTGCGGTTGGCCGTGGAACACACGGTCTGGGTATAAATGACCTCCATCGCGGCCAAGTACACCTCGCAGCGGGCGACGGCAGGACAACCGCTGGCCAGAGCCACAGATCGGGGCTGGATGACTTTTCCAGGCAGGACTTGTGCTATCAACCTCGGTTGATGGACGAGGCGCTTTGGGAGATGGCCCCGGCACCACGCGTGCGGCTCCCTGGGCCTTGGGCATGACCCCGAACTGGCCTTCGCCGGCGTGCGGGCACTGAGGGAACTTGCCGAGTGCTGCCAGAGCTACCAGGTGTGGTTAAGCCCTCCAGGAGCGGCTGGCGCTCTCGAGGACGGCCCAGACCAACTTGGTGCAGCTCGCGTCGCCCGGGAGAGGAGGATGGAGAGGTCTTCACATTTGGGCATGAGCAGCCCGGTCGTGCCTCTGAAAAAGACGAGTTCACAGGTTAAGCGGCCCGAGCTCA
>DAHWQF010000098.1 GCA_027334785.1 Acidimicrobiaceae bacterium | reverse complement strand
AGCTCCATCGCACAGACGGCCCTGCTGCCGAGTTCCCAGACGGGACCAGCGAGTGGTGGGACGAAGGGCGCCGGCAACTCGACAGTCGAGCGGGTTGACGGCTCTGGGGCAACGAGCCGCGCTCGGAGCCGCGTCGCATCGACGGCGCACGGGCGCCTGCGACATAAACCAGGACCGCCGTCCCAGTCTTGGGCATGAGCACCAACCAACCGAGGAAGCCCTCCGGGACGCCTGCTGGCGGCCAATGGGCCCCGGCCCAGCACACCGAAGCGGACATCGAGCTCGGCCCGGCAGGACCAACGATGACCCAGCTCCCGAACGGCACCCGCGAGTGGCGCCAGGACGGCAAGCTACACCGCACCGACGGTCCGGCAATCGAGCGGCCTGACGGTTTTCGGGCGTGGTGCCGGCACGGCAGGTTCCACCGCACCGACGGCCCAGCCATCGAGTACCCCAACGGGACCACCGAATGGCGGCGGGACGGCGAGCTGCACCGGATCGACGGCCCGGCAATCGAGCGGCCTGACGGTTTTAGCGCGTGGTACCAGGGCGGCAAGTGCCACCGGGCCGACGGCCCGGCTGTCGAGTACCTGGACGGGGCTCGTGAGTGGCGCCAGGACGGCGAACGGCACCGCACCGACGGGCCGGCCATCGAGCGGGCCGACGGTACCCATGAGTGGTACCTGCGAGGCAAGCTCCACCGCACCGGTGGCCCGGCTGTCGAACGCGCCGACGGCGCCCGCGAGTGGTACCAGCACGGAAAGTTCCACCGCATCGACGGCCCCGCCGTCGAGCTCCCTAACGGTAGTCGCTTTTGGTACTACCACGGAAAACTCCACCGCAACGACGGTCCGGCTGTCGAGTACCCCAATGGCACCTGCCGGTGGTACCAGCACGGAGAGCTCCTCCGCAGCGACCCTCCTCGTGCGTGATCGCTCCGAGCCTGGTCGGGCGACAGCCACCTCAGGCCCTTCCTCACTCTGCTACTCAGGCGCCTGCGACATAAGCCAGTCCCACCGTCCCAGTCATGGGTATGAGCACCAACCAACCGAGGAAGCCAGCCGGGACGCCTACTGGCGGCCAGTGGGCCCCGGCCCAGCACGACGAAACAGGCATCGAGCTAGGCCCGACGATGACCGGCCCAGTGATGACCGAGCTCCCAGACGGCACCCGTCAGTGGCGCCAGGACGGCAAGCTCTACCGCATTGGTGGCCCGGCCATCGAGCTACCCGACGGCACCCGCGAGTGGTGGGTTAATGACAAGCGTCATCGCGTCGGCGGTCCCGCTGTCGAACGGTCTGACGGTACCCGCATGTGGTACCAGCACGGCAAGCTCCATCGCACCGACGGCCCAGCTGTCGAGGGGGCTAACGGCTCTTGCGAGTGGTACCGGCGGGGCAAATTGCACCGTACTGATGGGCCTGCCGTTGAACTATCCAACGGCTTTCGCTCGTGGTGCCGAGATGGCGAGTTCCACCGCACTGATGGTCCCGCTGTCGAACGGCCTGACGGCACCTGTGAGTGGTGGGCCCACGGCAAGCTCCTCCGCATTGATCCTTCTCGTGTGTGACTGCGCCGAGCCCCCGGGCTTAGCTGGGCGACAGCCTCCTCGAGTTCTCCCCCCCATGGCTCCGGCGCCTGCGACATAGGCCAATCCCGCCGTCCCAGTCATGAGCATGAGCACCGACCAACCCCGAAAGCCGGCCGGGACACCTGCCGGCGGCCAGTGGGCCCCGGCCCAGCACAATGAAGCAGACGTCGAGCTAGGTCCGAAGAGGACCGGGCGCCCAGACGGTACCTATGAGTGGCGCCAGGGTAGCAGACTTCACCGCACAGATGGCCCAGCTATCGAGAAGCCCGGCGGTTTTCGAGCGTGGTACCAGCACGGCGAGCTGCACCGTGCCGATGGGCCGGCTGTCGAGGATCCCGACGGTACCCGTGAGTGGTACCAGCACGGCGAATTGCACCGCACCGATGGGCCAGCTGTCGAGTGGGCTGACGGCACCCGTTTGTGGTATAGGCACGGCAGGCTCCACCGCACCGACGGTCCCGCTGTCGAACTGCCCGATGGCGCCCGCCAGTGGTGGGCCCACTGCAATCTCCTCCGCATTGATCCTTCTCGTGCGTGACTGCGCCGAGCCCCTGGGCCTGGTCCGGCGATAGCCGCTGGACACCGTACCTCCCCGCCCCGCCCCCCGGTTAAAGAGCCGCGCCTTCGGCGCGGCCGGATCGGTTAGTGGTCGTAGAGCACCGTGCCGTCCCTCCGGGACGGTCGCAACAGATCGCCGTCGTCCTGCACCGCTCCGCCCCTCCGGGGCGGGTGCACCCCTCAGCTGCCGAGGCGAGACGCTGCGGCCCGAGGCCGCAACGTTTCGCCGGCGCCGCGCCATCGTGACGCCCCGCCAGCCCAGTCCTTACCCGCCGGCATGATCCCGCCACCCAAGTTCCTCGCCGACAACACAGTGCACTCCGTGCACGCTCCGCACCACATCGTCGGCTGCCACCCAGCACACGCCCGCTCGCGCCACGTCCAGCCCAGCGCTCAGCAGCCCAACACCCCGGTGCCCAGCACACGCTCACGCAGCGCAGCACACTGGCCCACAGCCGGCCACCTCGCAGCCACATGCCGGCCCGCCACACCAACAAGCCCAGCACCCAGCTCACCAGTACCCAGCACCCACCAGCTCAGCACACCGACCTCTTCGCCATCGGCTCGCAACGCTCCGCTCCATCTCGACAACGTCTCGCACCGCTTCCGCCAACACTGGCCCCGCCAACACTGGCCCCGCCAACATTGGCCCACAGCAACACGCCGGCGCCGGCACACCTCAACCTTCGAGGCCCCACCTCTGCTGCCACAGGCCCAGTGCCAGAGATCCAGTGCCGCCGGCAGGGCCCTCGGGCGGAGCCGGCCCCGGAGAGGCCCGTCCCTAGCTGCGCCACGTCGGTTGTGCTGTACCGGTCTGGCCGCGCGGGCCGTGCCGGCGCTGGACTGGCGCCCGTCACCTGGGCTTATCACAGGGCTCGTCACGTAGCGCGTCGGCTCTATGCGTGCCCGTCACGCTGCGCCCGTCACGCTGCGCGTCCTCTCGTCCTCACCTTGTGCTTACTGCGGCGCTATTTGCTTATGTCGCAGCGGCCCAGCACAGGCTCTGCCGAGGTCGGCCCTGGCCGGTCCCCGGCCAGGGGCGGCACGCCCCGGCTCGGTCGCCGGCGGCAGCCATCTCGCAGCCAATAAGGCTCGTTACAGACGGGCTGGCCAGCCATGGCCAGGCCGTCTCCCCCAGGGCCGGAGGACGGGGAACTGGGTCAGCACGGGGCTGGAAGAGCGCGTCCTGCGGGCTTTTTGTGTTTTTTGTCACACCTGGCAGGCTCGTCGTGAAACCGGGGTGGCAACGAAGCTTGGGCGAGCGCCGGCGCCGACAGCCATTGCCAGCCCTCAGCAGGGCTAGGCACGGGCCCCTCGCCACTTGCCAGCCCTGTAGATCCCCAGCCTGACCGCGGCCCGGCGCGGCGGATCGGCGACGAGCCGGCATAGGCATTTATGATGCCCCTCGATCGAGACCTGCCCTCCCCTGAGGGAGCGTAATGGCAGCGCGACGCCCTACAAGTTCGCGACTGGGACGACGACCCTGGCCCACGCTCGCACCCCCGCTCACTGTCTGTCACCCTGGTCCCAGGGCGGCGCACCCACGCTCGCGACATAGTCCAGCAGCGATGGCCCGCTCCTCGACACCTCAGTTCAACGCCGGCGTCCCACCACACGGTTGTGGCCCCTGCACGCTCGCGGCTCTTCCACGATGACCCCCAGCAGCTGCGTGGCCTTCAGGCTCACCCGCTCGGGCTTGGTCGCGCCCGACATCGAGCAGGCAATCACGCGCTCCCGGCCCTTCGCCGCGGCGGCCGGCCAGCTCCCCCACGTTGTGCTCCTCGCCCGGCGCAACGAGCACGGGACGGACAACTACGTCGTCGCCCCCGGCACGCCCGCGGCCGGCAAGGCTGCCAGCGCGCTGGCAGCCTCCCTGGGCGCCCGCGCGGACAGCTGCGACCTCCCCGAGCTGACGACGACGGCCCTGGCAGTCGTGGACGCCACGCCTTCGCCCCACCCCTCGCGCATCACCCAGGCCGGCGCCGACCCGACCGAGCTGGCGGCGCTCTTCGCCCGGGCCGCCAGGCCCGGCCAGTGGGTGGCCGTCGCCCTGCGCAAGCCGACGCGCTCTGAGCTGGCGCGCTCCCGCCAGTGGTGGGAACAGCGCTTGGAGGGTGCCCAGACCCATTACCACCTCGACCCGGCCGTCATGGTCGCCGCCGTCTACGCGGGCGGTGACGACGGCCACGAGCTGCGGGGGCTGGTTGAACAGATCATGGCCACCGTCCCGGGCCTGGACGTCGAGACCAGGGTACACCTGGTGGGCTGCCAGGGCCCGGCCGCTGTCGGCCTGGGCGCCCTCGGCGTCGGCGCGGGTTGGGCCACGGGGGTGGAATGGCACCACACCACCCTGGCCGTCCTAATCGGGCTCGTCTGCGCCGCCCTCGGCGCCGGTGTCGGCACCGGGGCGATCAAAGGGCGCGGCGCCCGCCTGGCCTCACATATGGCCCGCCTCGGGGCAGCGGCTATCGCCGCCCCGCCCAAGCGCCTGTCCCCTCCTCGTCGGCCCGGCCAGCGTAAGCAGAAGGACGGCTCGGTGCGCCCCGTGCCGGGCGCCTACCCGCTGGCGCGCCGGGTGCTCCTCGTCTCCCCGGCCATGGTGATCGGGCTCACCAGCCCCCAGGCGGGCCAGGAGTCCGACGTCGCCGCGACGACGATGCGCCACGCCCCGGCCGCCCTGTCGGCCGCCACCGGCCCGATGATCGGCTGGGCCGGCCCGCAGGACAGCCCCGTCCACCTCGACGCTGCCCATTTCTACGGCGGCACTGCCGTGACGGGGCAGCCAGGATCGGGTAAGGCTCAGCCCCTTTCTGCTCGTTTGCCAGTCCCCGTCTCGGGGCGTTTCCCCACTGGATGGGCCACTATCGGCGACTTACAAGTAGGCGACCTCGTGTACTCCGTCGATGGCTCGCATACTCGAGTCGTAGCACTTTCCGAAATCTTTGATGGCGACGTCCTGGAGATCTCCTTCGACGACGGCCAGGTGGTGCAGGCCGACGCTGGGCACATGTGGTCAGTCTCTCGTGAAGCAGGACGCCTGGCGCATTCCGAGACCAGTAAACACGGTATCGCGCACCTGGCGCGCAGCGCCCAAGTGCAGGAGCAAGCGGATCGTTTACGCTCCCTCGCTGCGGCGATGATGGAAGGTACGTTCCTGTCGCTGGCAGAGATGGCGCGTATGACAGGGTTGAGCAGCGATGGGGTGTACCAGTTCGTGAAGCGGCACGGCGTTACATGTACTACCGGGCCATCAGTTATCCGTGCAGGAGGCAAGCGCACCGAGCCTAGATGGGCACTCGCATGGGATAGGTCCGGAGCTTTGAGCGCGCTCTGGCACAAGGCCGGAGATAAACGTTCCGTCTTTTCGCGGGAGAAGATTGAAGAGGCCCGGCGCTCATGCAACGACATGTGGGTTACGAGCCGTGAATTGGCCATGGAGCTCGGGGTACCTGTGTTCGATGTGAGCCAAACGCTCGGGCACACCGATCTTCAACGCAAGTCAGTCCTCGTGACGAGCGAGATGACTACCAGGGCGACGACCAGGAGTGTCGTACTGGTTTGTGCTTCCGAGCTCCTCGTCGAGTACGCGCGCGCCTTGGACGACAGGTCGGTTGTCCAACCTCTGGAGCAAGTGATGACGACTGCTGAGATAAGTGACGCCGTCAGTTCCGGTCTAGCGAAACGCCTGGCAGTGCGTCTCGCCGAGCCAATCCAAGCAGATGAGCGTGCGCAACTCCCGGTACCGCCGTACGTCCTCGGCGCATGGTTAGGAGACGGGAGCTCGCGTACAGGGGTGATCACTGTTGGCGTTGATGACTTGGAGGAGACGGAGCGGCTGCTGCAAGAGGAGTGGCCGTACATACGGCGGTCACCTGTGTTGGGCCACTACAAGCTCACCCTGCACCAACCGGTACCAGGTCGGTGCATCCGAGGGCATGATCCTCGAGCCCGCTACGAGAGCGGGAGCTGTCGTGAATGCATGCACGGCGAGGCGACCGACCCGTGGAACGTTGGTCTGGGCCATCTCCTGAAGAACATCGGCGTACTGCGCAATAAGCACATCCCGGCCTCGTACCTACGTGCTTCGCAGCCTCAGCGGCTAGCCCTCCTCCAGGGCCTCATGGACACGGACGGGACCATCTCCAAAGTAGGGAGCTGTGAGCTAACGTTGTGCAACGAACGGCTGGCTCATGACGCTTTGGAGCTTCTTAGGAGCCTCGGTATCAAGGCCGGTACCTCATCCTCCCCTGCGGCCATTACTGAGCCCGATCCAGATCGTTTTGGCTACAAGCGCCGCAGGGTCGTAGGGACGCGCTGGCGCATCCACTTCACTACCGACAAGCCAGTGTTCCGTCTTGCTCGTAAGGCAGAGCGAGTACAGGGGACGGTGCGTGAGACCCAACGGCGGTTGTACATCACTGACGTCCGTCGCTCCGGCAAGGAGCAGGTGCGTTGCATACAAGTCGCTCACCCCAGCCAGCTCTACCTGACGGCCGGCTTCGTGCCGACCCACAACAGCTCCCTGCTCCACTCCCTGTGGGGGTGGCACTGCCTGGAGCGTGCCCGCCCGTCGGGCAAGCCGGGCCGCCCCGGCCGGAGCGACACCCTCGTGGTAATCGAGCCCAAGCCCGACGGCGTGCCCGTCTGGCTCAGTTATGCAGCCGCCGCCGGCGACGAGGTGACAGTCGTCTCGCTCGCCGATCCAAGCACCCCGGCTATCGACCTCTTCGCTTCGCCGGGCACCGACGAACAGCGCGCCGGGGCCTTCGTCGAGGCGATGGTCTACGCCTGGCCGGCGGGCGACATCCAGGGCCGGAGCTACGAGTCCCTGTCCTCGGTGCTCGAGGCCGCTCTCGCATTCGAGGGAGAGCTCGGGAGCGCATGGGCGGACGTCGGCCTCCCGGGCGGCGCCGACGTGGTGAGGGCTGCGCACTGCCTCCTCGGCGGCTTCGACGACGGCTCTGCCGTCGCCCTCGTCCACCGGCTGGCCCAGTCCCTGGCCGGCACCACCGACCCTCGCGCCGCGGCCCTCCGCAAGCTTGGCCCCCTCTTCGGGCCGACGGTCACCCCGTCGCAGCGGCGCACAGCGACCGAGTCGGCCCGCAACAAGACCAAGGTCCTCGTCGAGGCCGGCTCGTGGTGGTCGCCGGGCCGTCCCAAGGTCACCTGGGACGAGCTCCTGACCAGCCACCGCGCCGTGATGCTGGCGACCGGGCCAACACCCTCCTCCCCGGTCTCGGCCAAGCTGACCGACCACATCTCGGCCATGGCCGTGTTCGCCCTCCAGGGCGCCATCGTGCGCTGCTGCGCCGGCTGGCAGGCGGAGGGCCGCTCGGTCTCCATCTTCATCGACGAGCTCGCCACCGTCGCCCGTTCCAGCTCCGAGGTCGTCTCCTGGCTGCGGGCCCAGGGGCGCTCCTACGGGGTGAGGACCTTCCTTGCTACCCAATATGCGGAGCAGCTGGCCGAGGACGTCCGCAACGCGCTCTTATCGTCCGAGACGCTGATCGTGTACCGCCAGGGGGCGGCGATGGCCCAGAGGATCGCAGCCCAGGTCGCCACCCGGGGGGAGGGCTGGTCCGCCGCAGACCTGACCGGCCTCGAGCAGCACACCGCCGTCGTCCTCACTGTCGCGCAGGGCCAGCCACAACCACCGGTCCCGGTGCGCACCGCCTACTGGGACAGCGACCCCAAGCGCCTCGCCGTCGACCAGGGCTACTCGTCCGGGGCGGCCGGCCCTGTTGCCGGCGACAGTTCTTCAGGGGCCAGTTCATCAGGGGACAGCGCCCCTGATGACAACGACTGGCTGGCCGCGTTCCGGGGCGGCGGGTGATGCTCGCACAGCAGCCTCACAGCTGGGACGCCCAACACCGAGCCAACCAGCACCAAGCCAAGAAGCACCAGCCGCTCGACAGCGTCCCGGTCACGGACCTGCCGAGCCGGGTGACGCGTACGAGGCTGAGGGCCTCCGGGCGGCTCGACATCTTTTGGGAATTGTGCACCTCGGACTGGGACGCCCCCTGGGCAGGCCGCACTGGAGCGGAACAACTCGCGGCCAACGGGCGCCGCCTGTTGCGGCCCTACGATCTGTCGGTCCCCAGGGAAGAGGCGATGAAGAGGTTGTGGGGCTGCCGGCAGGGGGCGCCCCGTTTCGTCGGGTTGAGGATCCTCGCGGCTATCTACCACTGGCATGTCCTGACAACCGAGCAGATCGCCTCATTGGTCGGGACCAAGAGCATCGAGGCCGACCTGCGCGCGCTCTGGCAGGCCGGTCTCGTGTGGCAGGGCAGCGTGGCCCCCAGGATGCTGTGGACAGAGAAGGCGTCCCCGGTCCTCTGGCGAATAACCCCGTCTGTCAACATCGGGCGCCTGCTGCACGAGATGACGCCTTGGGAGCGCCTCGGGGTGCTGGCCGGCCCCGAATGGCAGCCACAGGTACCTCATGTCGTCCACGACCTGGTTGCCACGGACATCACGCTTCGGGCCGCCGAGCTCGTGCCGTCCGTCGCCGCGGTCTACGGGGAGAGGCTGTCGGGCGCCGACAGGCTGACGGGGCTGCCTGCTGGCGTGACCGGACTGGCACGCGGGGACGCTGTGTGGGCCCGCTCGGACGGCCTGCGCATCGTGGTGGAGCTCTCCACCGCGGCCTACAAGCAGGGGTACGCCAAGGCGGGGCGATGGGCACGCGTCCTGGAGGCGGACAGGTCGCGGTCCCTGTTCGCACTGTTCGTCTCCGCCGTCCACCCCGTGCACAGGTCGCACGCGCTCGCATGGTCGGAACAGGCCTACCGCCGGGCGGTGGCGGAGGCGGCTTGGTCGAGCGTGGCAGCTGTGGACGCCGGCGTCCCCGAGCGCATGGGCGTGGTGTCCCTCGCCGACTGGGCCCCGGCCCCCATGCGGGTCGTCCCCAACTTCGCCGACTTGCCCGTGTGGCGCCCGACCGGGCCTCCCGGCGATAGGTGGCAGCAGGCCGACCTGGCCGACCAGTCCCAGGTCACTTTCGCCCCTGTCGACACCGACGAAGCACTGGCGCCTATCCGCAACGCGGCCAAGGTCTACGCCATGCCGTGGTGGCTGGCCAACCCTGCGGGGCCGTCATGAACGATCTCGGCGTGAGCGATCCCGTTGAACGCGCCAGGCGCCTGGCCGCCGAGTGCGCAGCCCGCCCCGGTGACAAAGTGCTCGCCGACGGCTCGAAAGTGCACCGGGTCGAGCGAGCGTCCTATGTCCTGGCCGGTTGGGTGCGGACGTTCTGCGGCAGGACGTGCCAGCCCTCTCCCTTGTACCCAGAGGCGCCCAAGTGCCGCGCCTGCGAGCGCGCCTGGAAGGAGCACCGGGACCGGCTCGGCGCCGAGCCGGTCGGCCCTCCCACATAGAGCACCGCCGGCCCCGCTCAGCCCCCGAGCCGCAGCTCAGCACCC
>DAHWQF010000989.1 GCA_027334785.1 Acidimicrobiaceae bacterium | reverse complement strand
AGTTCGTCCTCGACTACGTCGCTAGCCCGGCCTTCCAGCGGGCCATGTTCAGCGTGGAGCCCCGCCCGGCCGCTCTCAAGTCCGTCCTGAAGCAAGAGCTCGCCACCAGCCCCATCGCCAGGGGGTTTTTCGCAGCCGCCAAGTACGGCCAGCCCATGCCGTCCATCCCGGCCATGGACCAGATCTGGACCCCGCTCGGCCAGGCCGAAGCCAACATCGTCGCCGGCCAGAACCCGGTGCAGCAAATGGACGAGGCACGAGCCGCCATACTGAAGGCCATAGCCAGCCAGAAGTAGCAATTGAACAGCGCCGTCCATAGGACCTGCCACGACACTGGGGGCGAAACCCATCAATAGCACCCCGACGAGCACGGGCCGTCCCGGCAGGAAAGCCATCGCCTTCTTGCCGGGCGACCTTCGTTCACTGCCCGTGTACCTTATAAAGGTCGGCTTTCTTGCGGCTATTGTCGCGCTTGCCAGCTACTCCTTGCCGCAGCTCTATTCCAGGCGGCTCTGGGTACCTTTTTCCGTTGTAGTCCTTGCTACAGCTCTCATCTTGTGGGTCTACCTGGGCAAGCGGCGGGTCCACCTCAAGTACCTGCTACCGGGCACATTGCTTCTGATCCTTTTCCAGGT
>DAHWQF010000988.1 GCA_027334785.1 Acidimicrobiaceae bacterium | reverse complement strand
CCACGGCCACGCCTGCCGTCCGCCAGGAGCCGGGCGGCACATCCGGCTGCCAGCGTGGACGTGCCGGCTCCGGGTAGCCCGGTGAACCACACCGTGATGCCGGTTCCCGATGGCGTCGTGGCCGCCCTCGCCGACGGTGGCGGTGCCGGTATCACCGCCGCCCCGCCCCTCCCGAGGCGGCGGCCAGCACGCGCTCGGCCAGCTCGGGGCGGCACACCACCAGGTCGGGTAGCCACGGGTCCGGGGCGCCGTAGCGGAGCGGGCGGCCGTCGAGCCTCGACGCGTGGAGGCCGGCGGCCAGCGCGACGGCGACCGGGGCTGCCGAGTCCCATTCGTACTGCCCGCCGGCGTGCACGTAGAGCTCGGCATCGCCGCGGATGACGGCGGCCACCTTGGCGCCCGCCGATCCCATGGCCAGCGGGACGGCCCCGAGGACCTGGGCGATGCGCCGGACGGCCAGTGGCGGATGGGAGCGGCTGACGGCGATCCGCGGCGGGTCCGCCGCCGGTTGGAGGGGGATCGGCGCACCGGTGTCGAGGACGACGTCGAGGGCGGGCACGGCGACGGCGCCGGCCACCGACACGCCGTCGACCTGCGCGGCCACCGACACCGCGTACGCGGGGATGCCGTAGACGAAG
>DAHWQF010000987.1 GCA_027334785.1 Acidimicrobiaceae bacterium | reverse complement strand
ATGTGGAGCATTTAAACGTGTATCAGGCCACTGACGTTTACAGTTTCTATCTCCTCTACGAAGTATATGATTCTGCAACAACCCTTCTCCCGAATGAGACAATCTCTCCATGGCTTGCAACAAGCTGGACTGAACACAATGTTACCAATATGTCAGCATCTTCTGCGACAAGCACGTTCCTGGGACTGGCAGGATCTGGAAATCTCACGACTTTTGATCCGCTGAATGGGCAGTACGAACCAGTGAAGTACGTTTACCAAGTTAACATAAGATCAGGAGTACAATGGACAGATTATTCCCCAGGAGTATCAACATATGTTTACTCAAACCACACATCATTCAATGGACCTAACGGAAACCCACACAGCTATACCTATAGGTATCCCTCGGTCACAATGCAGACTTACTACGTACAGTCAGCAGACTTCATACTATCATGGAAGATACTACAATCCGCTTTTGATTATAGTGGATCATTCCCAAATATTGTGAACGCTGTACCGGTTAACAATACCACCGTTGATTTTTACCTGAGCAGCCAAAGTGCCACCTTCCTGACTTACACTCTTGAGACACCCATACTTCCCTATCATGTCTGGGTAGCCCACGATTATTCATCATCCGCAGGAGCATGGAAT
>DAHWQF010000986.1 GCA_027334785.1 Acidimicrobiaceae bacterium | reverse complement strand
AGGGGCGAGGTTCGGCTCGCGATGCAGAGTCAGCGCTCGAGCAGCTAGCAGCCGCAGGTGGCGAGCCGGAGGACGCTGCACCGATCGTGGCACTCGCGGCTGCTCTTGCCGAGCGTGACGTCGGTGGCGTCCTCCAGGCTGTGGCCAGGGCTATCGCAAACGGTAGGGACCCACGGCGCCTCGGGAGCGACTTGGTGGAGCACTTGCGCGAAGCGTTCCTCGCCAACCAGGCCCCCTCGCTCGTCCTGCTCCCTGCCGCCGAGACAGCCCTTCTTGCCGAAGAAGCCGGTCGTCTTGGCTTGCCGCTTCTCGTGCGGTCAATGGAGGCGATCGGCCAGGCTTTGGTCGACATGCGGGACTCGGTCGACCCTCGGGTGACCTTGGAGGTCGCGCTCGTGCGCCTCGCTTCCCCAGCAGTCGATGCGAGCCCTGCAGGGCTACTCGAGCGTGTAGAGCGCCTGGAGAGAGCCTTCGCGGAAGCCTCCGGCCCTGCCGTTGCGCAGAGGCCGGCGCCCCCCATGGGTGCCACGCCCTCCCCACGTGCTGCTGCTCCATCTTGGGGGAGGGCTGGTGCGGCCCTGTCCGAGCCTCCCCCCTATGACGAAGCCCCTCGGGCTTCGTCCTCGCCACCCTCGCCAC
>DAHWQF010000985.1 GCA_027334785.1 Acidimicrobiaceae bacterium | reverse complement strand
GGGCCGAGCGGTGACGCACCCGGCCTTCGGCGTCCCTCCCGAGGTAGACGCGAAGCTCCCAGGTGCCCGACCTGCCCGGTACCTGCCGCAGGCTCCCGGCCATGTCGTCCTCCCTTCACCCCGGCCACCCAACAGGCCTTGTTGGGTTTTTTTGTCGGGTTCGGGGAGGTGACTCTAACCTGAGGGTGTGACCACCTGAGATTTAGACCCTCTGACCTGCGCTTATCTAGCTAGCGCGCTCGGAGGGACTCGAACCCCCAACCTTCTGATCCGTAGTTCTAATAGCGTGCATTACCTCGTAATTACCGATGTTTACCGTTGGCGCCCGTTCACGCCTCTGAACTGGGCAGATGTGGGCGATAAACTGACATCTAGTGACCACGACAGACCATTGCTGACCACGGGTGCGGAAGCTATGGTTCTCACGGCTGTTCTCACGTACGAAGTTTATGACGTAAATCCGACGACACATTTCCCGGCGCCCAGCACAATTCGTGGTGCGCATTTTCGGGCTCCCGTTCGGTCACGGGCACCCGAGCCGCCGCCGCAGCGACCGCGCCAGCCGCGTCGCCCCGGCCTTACCGAGACCGTCAGCGATGTCGCACGGGGACATCGGTGGCCGTTGTTTCTCGGCTGCGAG
>DAHWQF010000984.1 GCA_027334785.1 Acidimicrobiaceae bacterium | reverse complement strand
GCCGAGCGCTCGCCACCCCCCCGGCCAACCCCGCTCGACCGCCTGTCGCCGTCCGCCCCCCCCTTAGGGAAGGCGCCCGAGCCCACTGCCATTTTTGCCGGGACGACTGCCATTTTCATCGCGAACGCCACTTCCACTTTTCGTCGGGATCTCCACTGCCACTTTTCGTCGGGATCTACAGCGTGCCGGCAGAAGTTGGAGTACTCTTGCAGCGGCAGCGAAGAAGGCTAAAGGGCGACCTGCCCGGCGCCGAAGTAGCGATCGGCGCGTGCCATACTGCTGCTGTCCCGACCGGATCTGCGAAGCCACTCCCCCGCACCGCGTTTCTACAGCAGCAAGATATGCGATCAGGTGACCTGATCGCCCCCGGTCCTTGCCTCGGACCGGGGGAACGTGCATTCTGGTGGCATGCGGGAAGAGGCGGGCGGGGCCGCGGTAAGCGGGCGTTCTGTGGGCCGAACGGCGCCTCGGGAGGCGCCGGGGAGGGACGGGGGTCGGCCACCGTTCCAGGCCCACGCGGCACCGGACGGAGGGCTCCCCAGGGGGGAGGACGTTGCCGGCGGAGCGGGCGAAGAGAGGGCCGAGCCGCCCCGTGGAGAGAGGCAGGCCCGGCCCGACAGTGCCCTCACGACGGCCCGGC
>DAHWQF010000983.1 GCA_027334785.1 Acidimicrobiaceae bacterium | reverse complement strand
CTCTCGAGGTCGCTGGCAGTCAGCTGAGAGCTTATCATTTTCACTCTTTCGTACTACTCACGCAAAAAGACAGCTGAGTAGCCCTTTTACAACTCGAGATGGCATTACGAACACCAGCTGTTACCTCCAAAGGCGCTGCGCCGGCTACGGTCCGTTCCAGCCCCTCAGTCGCACCCACATAATGAACAGAAGCTTTCCATGACTGGGCGTCTGGTACTGGGGCTCCGCTACTGTACGTGAGCTCCAACAATGGACGCACCATGACATGGACAGATAGTATACATAGGATCGTAGCTCCCCACCATGACGCTACCCAGGGTTCTCAGCCTGAGCAGAAGGCGCTGCCGCCACGTAGTGGTTAACTATTAGCTTGCTGCTTCTGGGACTGCTACGCGGCCTCGCCGCCACAAGCCACGAAGGGCTGGCCCGACCGGGCTGCGTCGCTGTGAGCATCACTCGGGAAGGACCGCTCAGGTCCCCGTGTTGCACAGAGCGTCGACGAGTGGTCGAGGCAGTTGGCGATCGGAGGTCCGGAGCGCCCGGGCAATGCCGGCCCACAGTGCAGCGGGCTCCCCGAAAGGCGAGCGCCTAGCCTGGGCTCCCACGTAAGGCGGTTGAAGTAACGGTCACTCGCTTCGTTGC
>DAHWQF010000982.1 GCA_027334785.1 Acidimicrobiaceae bacterium | reverse complement strand
ACGATGCCCGCATCGAGGCGCTGATCGCGGTCATCGGCATCGCGCTGCTCGTCTTCGGGCTGATCGAGGCGGAACTGCGCTCAGCCCTCGGCGAAGGAGTGTCTTTGCCGGGCATCTTGCCCGAGGGCCGGGCCGCCAAGCCGACCGCACGCGCCGCGCTCGCCAGCTTCGACGGGCTCTCGGCCACCTACACCCCCAACGGTCTTGTCCTCGACCGGCTCACCCAGGTGCAACGGATCATCCTCGCCCACCTCGGCATCCCCCTTCCCTGGCCCGAGAGGGCAGAGGACTAACCCTGCTGCGGTGCGGAAAACGGCCCTAAAGAGGTTCGCATAATACAGTGACACCTTGGTCATAGCTTGAGGCCGGTGTGGCGGAGGAAGGCGAAGCACAGCCCGGCATCGGATCCGATGCGCTGCAGGCCGTCCTCGGCGTAGAGGGCGGCCTCGTCGATCGTGTCGGGGCAGAGGTTGGCGAGCTCGGTCGATTTGAGGTTTCCCCAGATGAGCTCGACGGGATTGAGATCGTGGGCGTAGCCGGGGAGACGCTCGACGACGAGTCGATTCTGGTGGGGGCTCCTCGGTGCGGCGTTCATCGCCTGGGCCCACCACAGCTACAGGGAGAAGCGTCCTCGACCTGAGCC
>DAHWQF010000981.1 GCA_027334785.1 Acidimicrobiaceae bacterium | reverse complement strand
TCGTGAGCGCCGGAGTGAGATGGCGGGAGCAGGAGGGCCTGACCATCAGCCCAGGTGCGAAGATCGGCAGTCACAAGGACTACCTGTCCTATGACCGTCAGGTTCGTCTCCGGAGCAGGCAGGAGAAGCTCCGTGAGGAGGAGAGGAGACGCCAGGAGCGTCCCCCGAGCGTGGCGCCAGACCCTCCGGCCGTCCTCTTCCCCCCGGAGCGTACGCCACCCATCTACGAGGAGCTGTGGGTCGGCGAAGACGTGCTCGTGCTGCGGCGTGAGACAGGGAGGGAAGTGCTCGCACGCATCATCAGGTAGGCCGTGATCGAGCGGGACGGACGGGGCATCCTTCGGGGTGCCTCGTTCCGCGTCAGCACCAGTCGGTACCCTCCACGTGGAACTGCGACGCCTGGCGGCGCGTCTCGTGGATGAAGGCGTGCAGCGTCCCGCAGTCCTGGCCGTACTCGTCGATGACACGCAGCTCGGGATGGGCGCGGGCGTAGCGGCGCCAGAGTGCCGCAGGGAGCGGTCGCTCGGGTACGTCGGCCCAGCACCACGGCCACCCGGCGCTCTGCTTGCCGATGTGGGCGCCGAACCCTCCCTCATCCTCGATGTAGTAGTTGGTCCCCATCACCCCTCCCCCCGCCAGCTCC
>DAHWQF010000980.1 GCA_027334785.1 Acidimicrobiaceae bacterium | reverse complement strand
GCCTTCCGTTCATGTGGCGGGAGTCGTCGGTGGTGCGGGACCTCGTGTACGACCGCCTCGAGCTGGCCCCGGGCCATTCGGTGCTCGTGATCGGCGAGGGCGTCGAGGCGTGCGGGTTCGGCAGCGACCTGCGGGCGCTGGTGGGGACAGAGGGCGTCCACGTCGTCGACATCATCGACGAGGCGCGCGACCGCTACCTCGCCGGACAGCGAGGTTCGGGCGGCCAGCTGGCGACCTGGCACTACGACTACGCCGATCGGTTCGACGACGGTGCCTTCGACGCCGTCGCGGTGCTGCAGGGCGTCCAGCACGCCGAGGACTGGTCAGCGACCGGCAAGGACCTCGTGCGGGTGCTCAAGCCAGGCCGCTCCCTCGTGCTCGCCGAGATCGCCTTCGGGCCCCGCTTTCTCCTCCGGGCGCAAGCCGACGTCCACCTCTACTACTTGGTGCGCAAGCTGTTCGACCGCGTCGGCTGGGACCTCCACGACTTTCCGTACCACGGCCTCGACGAACTGCGTAGCGCGTTCGACGGCACGCTCGCCGAGGTCGGGACATTCGAATGGCGGGGGATCGAGGTCTTCTGGGGGCGAAAGCCCTTGCCGGCCTGACGCAGACGCGAGGCAGGCGACCGGGGACCCGTTGCAC
>DAHWQF010000097.1:2960-9565 GCA_027334785.1 Acidimicrobiaceae bacterium | reverse complement strand
AAAAGCGTGCCCCCCTCGCCCTCGAACTTACTACCGGGTCAAGGGGTAGGGTGCCGTGACCGGTCGTGCCCTCGACCTGGTAGCAAAGCGCCTTGGCACGGCCGGCTTTCCAACCGAGGACGTGAGGGCACAAGACACGTTCTGCCCCGTGGTAGCTCGCCTTTGCGGGGCAGTGTTCGCGTAGCGCTCGTGCCAAGACGTCCCATGCCGGCGGCGGTGTTGATGCGCACGTAGCTCTCCCCAGACTTGCTAATCGAATTTCCTCACCTTGGGCCCTTCGGTGGAGCTGCTAATCCACCACTGAGGGTGGCCCCCCTTCGATGCTTGTGGTTGTCAGTTCCACAGCAAGAAGGGAGACCACACCTCAATGCTCACAGGAAGGGAAGAAATGGAAGCAACAGCACTACGGGCCCGGGGCTGGTCGGTATCGGCCATCGCCCGCCACCTCGGCCGGGACCGCAAGACCGTCCGGGCGTACCTGGCCGGCAAGCGCGCCGCCGGGGAGCGCAAGGCCCCCTGGCCCGACCCCTTCGACCGCCTGGCGCCCTACGTAGCCCAGCGGTTGGCCGACGACCCCCACGTCTGGGCGAGCGCCCTCTTCGACGAGGCCGTACGGCTCGGCTACCCGCTCAGCTACGCGAGCTTCACCCGGTCGCTACGCCGGCGGGCCCTACGCCCCCACTGCGAGGCCTGCGCCGGGGTGAAGGGGCGGGAGACCATAGAGGTCCCCCACCCGCCCGGCGCCGAGGTGCAATGGGACTGGGACGAGCTACCCGAGGCCCCCTGGGGGGGCGACGCCCACCTCCTGGTCGGCTCGCTGCCCTTCTCGGGCAAGTTCAGGGGGGTCTTTGCCGAGGACGAGCAGCGGCCCCGGCTCGTCGAGGGGATGGACGCCGTGCTCCGCCGGCTCGGGGGCACGGCCCGTGCCTGGCGCTTCGACCGGATGGCGACCGTGTTCGACAACGCGGAGCGCCGTTTCCAAGACGGCTTCGTCCCCGTGGCCAAGTACTACTCGGTCAGCATCGTCGCCTGCCCGCCCCGGCGCGGCAACCGCAAGGGCTCGGTCGAGAAGTCGATAGATTTCGGCACCCAGCGCTTCTGGCGGACGATGACGGCGACGACGCCCTACGAGGGCCAAGCCGCTTTCGACCGTTTCTGTGCCGAGGTGGGCGATTCCCGCCCCCGCCCGGTGGCCAAGCTGGAGGAGGTGCTCGGGCCCGAGGGCGCCGCCCAGCACCTGGCCGAGCGGGGCCTCTCCCACCCCACGGTCGGCCTCCTGGCCGGCCTCGAGGACCTCCTGGCGCTGCCGGCAACACCCTACCCGGCCACCGTCGAGGACAAGAGGACGGTCACGCCCAGCGCGCTCGTGCACTTCGAGGGCAACTGCTACGGCCTGCCGCCGGGCTTCGCCGGCCAGGTGGTGACCGTGCGCCACCGGCTCGGCTCGGGGGCCGTCGAGGTCGTCTCCGCCGGGGGCGCCCTGCTCGCCGCCCACCGGAGGGCCGTGCCCGGCGCCGGGGAGGTCCTCCGGGCCCCGGAAGACAAAAAGGCGTTGGAGAAGGCCGTCCTCTCCCAGTTCACGACGGCGCCGCCTTGTAGGCGCAAGGCCAACCGGCCTCCTTCGGCGGCCGCCCGGGCCGAGGCGGCCAAGCTGCTCTGCGGGCAAGAGGGGGCCGAGGCCGTGGTCGACCTGGCCGAGTACCAGCGCCTGGTCGACGCCATGGCCGACGAGGAGGCCGGGAAGGAGGCCAGCGATGGGCGCTGACGCCTACCAGGCCCTCCGGGGCCACCTTGCCCACCTCCGGCTCCTGGCGGCTGCAGAAGCCCTCCCGGGCGAGCTCGACCACGCCCGGGACGCCAAGCTCTCCCACACCGAGTTCTTGGAACGGCTCTTGGCCGTTGAAGTCGAGGCATCGCTCGCACGCCGGCGCTCGCTCCTCGAGCGCTTCGCCCGCCTGCCCGCCCCTTGGCGGCTCAGCGACTTCGACTTCTCGGCCCAGCCCGGGCTCGACAAGAAACTGGTAGAGGACCTGGCGACGCTCAGGTTCTTGGACGATGCCACCAACATTTTGCTGGTCGGCCCGCCCGGTGTCGGGAAAACGATGCTCGCGGTGTGCCTGGCCCGGGCCGCGGTCGAGGCCGGCCACCGCAGCTACTACACCACGGCCGCCGACCTGGCGGCCCGCTGCCACCGCGCCGCCCTGGAGGGCAACTGGGAGCAGGTGATGCGCTTCTACGCCAACCCGGCCCTCCTCGTCATAGACGAAGTGGGCTACCTGCCGCTCGCCCAGGAGGCCGCGGCGGCGCTGTTCCAGGTCGTCTCCCGCCGCTACCTGCGCGGCTCCGTCTGTTTGACGACGAACCTCGCTGTCGGGCTCTGGGGAAAAGCCTTCGGGGAAGACACTTCGGTGGCCGGGGCGATGCTCGACCGCCTGTTGCACCGTTCGGTCGTGATCAGCATCTCGGGCGACTCCTACCGGATGCGTGCCCACCGCGCCCGGGCGGAGCGGCTCCGGGGAGGGCAGAAATGAGCCCCTCGGCCGGCGCCGACGACGGCGCTCATGTGTATGGGGAGCCGCGCAGCAAGAGGGAGCCACGTCGCGACCACTACCTAGCCCCTAAAACGGGCGAGGACACGGCAGGCGCGTTCGACCTCGCCCTCGCCCAGCTCTGCAGCGCCCGCAGGTTCAACGAGCACGACACGGCCGGGAGGCTGCACCTGGTCGCGAGCCTCCTCGCCGAGGCGAGCTCCCGCTTGCCCGGCGCGGTCGCCGGAGCCCGGGCCGAGGGGCTCTCGTGGGCCGAGGTCGCCGACCTCCTCGGCGTCACCCGGGCGAGCGCGTGGCAACGCTACGGGGACCACTGCACAACGAGCCCAGCCGAAGCCGGCTGAGCAGCACCTACCCGTTACCGGTGCCGGGGGCCTGCTGGACAAAGCCTCCGGCACCACCTAGAGTGGCATTTTGAACATAACCACCGAGGGTGCGGACTGGGGAATTTCGGTTAGCACCTCTGGGGAATTTCAATAAGCGTTATCACCCCGACGGGAGGGAACTGGTCGTCACCTGCGGCACCGAAGTGGTGGCGCGCCACGGGCGCACTTTCGCCAAAGGCGTCAATGTCACCGACCCCGCCCACGACCAAGCCCGCAAGGTGCTCATGGGGCGCCGGCCGGCCGACTTCGGCGGTGCGGGGGGCCTGGGAGGCCAAGACGAGGTAGAGACGAGGGACCTCGCAAGCTACGACCGCGCCTTGGGGGTAAGCGCATGAACGCCACGGCCGACATCGCCTACCTATGCCGCCAGCTGAAAGCCCCGACGCTCGCCCAGGGCGTCGAGCGCCTGGCCGGGCGGGCGAGGGAGGAAGGCTGGTCCCACGAGGAGTTCCTAGCGGCGTGCCTCGAGCGCGAGGTGACGGCCCGGGCTTCGCACGGAGGGCAGAGCCGGGTGAAAGCTGCCAGGTTCCCAGCCCACAAGACACCGGGAGCGCAATCGGCTGGTCAGCCGTGACGGTTGACTTCGTCCCTCCTTTGGGTCTTGAGGTAGGGGGATCTTGAAGAAGAGCTCAACTCGTGCTTCGGTGACGACAACCTTTTCAAGGACCATACGTACGAGCTCTCGACGCTGGGCAAAGCTCATCTCGTCGAGACCAGCCGTTAGCTTCCGGCTGAAATCGTTGACCCGCTCGTCGATCTCGGCTCGAGTCGCGCGTTGGTTTTGTTCAACGACGGCCGCCCGCTCGAGTTCGGCGACCCGGTCGGCCAGAGGCCGTTGGCGCGCTTCGAGCTCGGCTAGGCCGACCGCCCCGGCCTGGTAGGCGTCCAGAAGACGTCGTTGCTGGGCGCGCAGCTCCCTCAGCTGCCGGCTGGCGCCGTCGCCGGTGCCGTTGAGGCCGCCTGGCAGTTCGGTGCACGCTTGGACCATGAGGTCGGGCTGGCGCAGGTGGCGGACGACCTCGGCCCACACCACTGCGTCAAGCTCGTCCGCCCGGGCCGACGGCTGGGAGCAGCGCAGCTTCTCGGCGCGGAGGTGCAGCGGCAGCACACTGTCACAGCGGTAGTAGCGCTGAGGCCCGTTGGGCTTCAGCCTTCCGGCCGATGCCCGGGCCTGGCCGCACTCGCCGCAGCGCACGAGGTAGCGCAGCAGGTAGCACTCGGCACCTACGTGGCGGGGGCTGAACTTCGAGTTCTGCTCATGAAGAGCTTGCGAGCGCGTCCAGGTAGCGAGGTCGACGATGGCTGGCACTGCCACGCCTATCCACTCCTCCCGGGGCCGCTCGGCGCGGATCGGGCGGTGGCCTGGGGAATGCCGGGGGACGCGTGCCGACATGGGGAGCTCGGCCCGCCGGTTGTAATAGAGGGTGCCGGCGTAAGCGGGCTGCCGGAGCAGCCGGTCGAGGGTGGAGGTCTGCCACTGGGGCGACCTGCCTCTGGGCGTCGGGACGCCGGACTCGATGAGGCGCATGGCGATCGCACGTGTGCTCAAGCCCTCGTTCACGTGCCAGTCGAAGATCTGCTTGACGACAGCGGCTTCTTGCTCGGAGACGACGAGGCGGGCGGGTAACGCGTCGGAAGCGGGCACCTTGCGGTACCCATAGGGGACCTGGCCCGAGACGACGGCGCCCTGGCGGGCGCGCCACAATTTGCCGCGACGATTACGTTCGGCGATCTTTGTCCGTTCGAACTCTGCTACTGCCGCCTGGATCTGCACCATCAACCGGCTCTGGGGGCCCTCCGCAGGCCCACCCTCCAAAAAGACCACGGAGACGCCAAAACGGTTGAGCTCCTCGAGGATGATCATCTGGTGGACGTAGTTGCGGGCCAGCCGGTCCGGGCAGAGGGCGACAACGGCGTCGATGAGGCCCGCCGTGGCAGCGTCACGGGCCCGGTCGAGCCCGGGACGGTCGAGGCTGCTGCCCGAGTACCCGTCGTCGGCGCAGGTCATCTCCACAACCCATCCCTCGCTCCGCGCCCGTGCGTGCAAGGCGTCGAGCTGGGACCCTATTGTCCCCTCCTTCTCCTGGCGGTCGGTCGACACGCGGGCATAAAGCGCTACTCTCACGAGCTCCCTCCGATCACGAAGCGGTATGCAGACTTCAACGATGCCAACCGGGCGTCGTTGCCCGTCCAGCGGGGCTCTGGTGCCTGGCTCACCACGACCTCCCACGCTGGCCGCCCGGTTGCGAGCCCCCCGAGCCCGAAGCGCTCCAAGCGGCGGGCGGCCTCACCGTCGGGGCTCGCCCCGGCCAGCACCTTTGCCCGCAGCTCCTCGTACTCTCTTCGCCAGCCCTCGTCACGGCCGCCTCGCAGGCCTCGCCTGCGGGCCACTTTTGGGCACCAAGAGGCGTTCCACTGTGCGCCGGTGCAAGCTGACGCCGAAGTGCTCGGAGATCTGCTCGGCGAGCTGGGCCCCCGACAGCGCTGGGTTGGCGGCCTTTTCCCGGCGTACGAACTCGACCACCTCGACCGAAGCTTTGAGCGGGCCCTTGCGGCCCCGCTTGCCCACCGCGAGCCCCGCGAGGCCCCGGGCCTCGAACGCACGGCGCAGCACGTAGAAGGTCTGGCGAGATACCCCGAAGGCCCGACAGGCCTCTGCCACGGTCATCTCGCCTTGAGCTGGGGCTCGCAGCATCTCGTAGCAGACCTGGAGCCGGTCCTCGGCGTCGAAGAACTCCGGGCTCTCTTCGAACAGCGCCGCAGTCACGTTCTGGGGCGTGGCGTTGAGCGCGCCCTGCGACCTGAGCGCCCGTCGTTTCTCCGGGCTTGCCATCGCCCCCCATTGTAACAACATCTATGTAAGCTGTCATGCTTTGTCCGTCGCTACTATACGGCTTCAGCCAGTAGCTGGCTAGAGCGCCCTTCCCAGTGACCACAGCTCCCTCGTAGCGGCGTACTTGTCCTGACATAGCGGTGTTCATTCACTGACACCATCTGAAAGGCGTCTGCGTGCCAAGAGGCGCCTTTGGACTGCGAGCCGACGGATCCCCGGGTTCTCGCGGTCGACGTCCAGAACGGTCTTGAAGCTCAGATGGCTGATTGCGTTCCCGGTGCCAAGACCTTGGAGGAGTTCGACTTCGACGCCCAGCGCTCGGTGAAGAGGGAGCTGGTCGCCCACTTGGGCCAGCTGGACTTCGTCGCCGAGCGCGCCAATGTCGTGTTCTTGGGCCCGCCTGGCACCGGCAAAACTCACTTGTCGATAGCGCTTGGCATAAAAGCCGCTCTGGCCGGCTACCGGGTCGCCTTCGCGACCGCGGCCGAGTGGGTGGCCCGCCTGCAGGCAGCCCACGACCAAGGGCGCTTGCACGAGGAGCTGCGCCGGCTCGGGCGGACGCCGCTCGTCGTGTGCGACGAGCTCGGCTACGTCCCCCTCGAGCCCGAAGCCGCCAACTTGTTCTTCCAGTTCGTCTCGGCCCGCTACGAGCGGGCGAGCATGATCCTCAGCTCCAACAAGGCCTTCGCTCGCTGGGGCGAGACCTTCGGTGGGGACGACACCGCAGCGGCCGCCATGATCGACCGCCTGGTCCACCACGCCGAGGTGGTCGTGCTGAAAGGCGAGAGTTACCGCCTGAGGGGCCGCGACTTGGGGAAAGTGCCCAATGGCGGCTCC
>DAHWQF010000097.1:0-2950 GCA_027334785.1 Acidimicrobiaceae bacterium | reverse complement strand
AAGAGGGAGCTGGTCGCCCACTTGGGCCAGCTGGACTTCGTCGCCGAGCGCGCCAATGTCGTGTTCTTGGGCCCGCCAGGACTTGGTTGACACTGCACACTCCTTTCAACCAACTGTCTCAAACAGTCCAATGGCGGGTGCTTTTACGTTGATACGCAGGCCCTTCCTCTTCCCCCGGTTCACGTGCACCGCTTCTAGCTCGCCGCGTTGGACCTTGTGCAACACGGTCTGGCGGGCGACGCCGAGGGCCTTGGCCGCTTCGTCCAGGCCGAGCCAGCCCTCTGGCACCTCGGGGACGACACGCTTGCGTAGCTCGTCGGTGACCCGGATGTGCCAAGGGCCCTCCGGGGTCAGCTGCTCGCCGGAGACAGACCCGTCGGCCAGCCACCTATAGAGCGTGGCGCGTGAGACCCCGAGCAGCTTCTCGGCTGCGCTGATCGAGACCACCTCACCATTGTCCTCGCCGGGTGTGACGGTGACCGTTGGCTTGTAGGCGGGGATGCCATTGGCCACACGGAGGTACTGGACGCGCCGCTGGCTGAACGACAGGCCGGTCGCCGTGCGACGGCCCTGCTTGGAGAGCACCTGGGCGATCGTCTTGTCGTCGTAGCGGGCGGCCAGCCGGCGGACGAGCTCGACGGTGCCCTCGCTGGTCACCCGGGAATGCCGCCCGGGCTTGTTCAAAGCGAGCACGAAGCTGCTCGTTGCCCCGCCCTCCCAGACGACCACGACGTCAGCCTCGCGCTCGGCTGAGCGCACGGTCACCACCACTTCGGCGACCAGCGCCCGGAGGAGCTGCTTGCGCTGGCGCCAAGTCGTGGTCTTCGCGTAGAAGACAGCCTTCAGGTCTGCCCCCGCGCACTTCAGCCAGGTCACCTCTTCTTGGCTCAGGCCGACCGGTTTACGGGCGCGTTGGGTGGCGAGATCTGCCTCGGCCTGGCGCTGGTTTTGGAGAGCCTGTTCCCAAGCCGCTTCCAGGCTGCGGGCGACGAGGCGGTTCTCGGGCTCCACGGCGTCGTACTGGCGCCGCGCCCGTCCGGCTTGGTAGCGCGCCCGCTCGGCTGCGAGCTCGAAGACGGCCATGCGGGCTTGGTAATTGCTTTCCACCTCGGCGAGCGCCTTTAGCGTCGCCTCCATGGCAGCCGGCTCCAAGACGGCGAAGACCTCCTCCATGACCCGTGCCTCGAGCTTCTTGCCGCCGAGGCTCTGGCAGGTACGCTCGGCGCCGTACATGATGAGCGCCCGGTTGCACGTGTAGCGCGGGCAGTCGCCGTTGGCACCGGAATAGCCGACCTGCATGGGACGGCCGCAGCGCCCGCAGCGGATCCTCCCCTGGAGGAGCGCCGCCCCCTCGCGTACCGCGCCGCCCGCCCCGCCGCGTGCCGCCCGCCAGTTGGACCGGAGCCGGGCTTGGTTCTGCTCGAAACGTTCCCAAGGTATATATGCCTCATGGTGGCCGGGCAGGACCACCTCCCACTCGCCTGGCGGTACCTGCTTGGTGCGCGCTACCAGCCGGCCTTCGCCGTCGAGGCGTTTTTCGGTGCGCCTGCGGCCGAAAACGAACGCCCCTGCGTAGGCGGGGTTGGCCAAGATGTGGTGGACGGCCGGGTAGTTCGGCCGCTCCCAGCTGACCCGCCGGCCCCCGGGGCGTCGACGGGGCAGGGAGACGTTGTCCTCCAAGAGACTTAAAAGTACCTGGCGAGCTGAGCCGGTCTCGTCGAAGCGCCGGAAGACCGTCGCGATAGCCTCCCGTACCGACTCGTCGGGGTCGACCACGACATGGTCGTCGTCGTCGTAGACGAAGCCGACGGGCAGGGTTTGACGAAGTTCTCCCTTCGCTGCTTTGTGCTTCAGCCCTCCGTTGAGCCGGCTACGGATCAAGTGGAGCTCGTATGCCGACATGGTCCCCTTTAAGCCCAAGAGCAACCTGTCATTGTGGTCGCCGGGGTGGTAGACGCCGTCGGCATCTATTATCAGCGTGTCGGTCAGCGCGCAGAGGTCCAGGAGCTGCGACCAGTCGGTGCTGTTGCGGGCGAGCCGGGAGACCTCGATGCCGAAAATAGCGCCTACTTTGCCGAGCCCGACGTCGGCGACGAGGCCCTTGAACCCCGTCCGGGCGCTCGAGCCGGCACCCGAACGGCCAAGGTCCTCGTCCACGACGACCACTTGATCGGCTGCCCAGCCGAGCTCCACCGCCTTGGCCGCCAGCTCGTACTGGCGCTCCAAGCTCTCGGTGTTCTCTTGCACCTGGGCGAGAGTCGACTGGCGCACATAGATGTAAGGGGCTCGTTCGAGATGAGCCGGGCCCAGCTTGGAAGTTGCTTCAATTTTCGACATCGCCGGCCTCGAGCCCTTCTCCGGTGACGCCGGAGGCGATCATGGCGGCCAGGGCGCGGAGCACGGCTTGTCGTACCTCCTCCGGCAGCGACCACCAGCGCTCAGCTGGGGTACCGGCTATGCCCAGGGGTAGCTGGGCCGGTGCTGCTATCCTCAGTGTTTGCAAAGAGGCTCACCTTCCTTTGTCCGTTGGCGCGTACAGGGGTTGGTCGAGCCTATTTGCGCGCCCTGGCCCGAATGGGTGACCCGTCCAGCGGCCTCGTCGAGGTCAGCAGCTCCCTGAAGCGGCGGGCACCGGCCACGCTCAGCACCGTCGCTGGGAGCCCAGCCGGGGGACCGCCGAAAACGTCGGTGGCATCGGCACTGACGGTGCCAGGCGTGCCGTCGGGCAGCGTGACCACCAGCACCAGCCTGCCGTCCCAGTGCTTGAAACCAGTGGCTTCTAGCTGCCTCCCGCGAAGCGGGTGGCCAGGCAAGACTACTCGTACTTCGCACGGCAGGACTGCCCGCAAATGTTGCAGTCTGTCGCTATCTCCCCTGGCACCGGCAAAACTCACTTGTCGATAGCGCTTGGCATAAAAGCCGCTCTGGCCGGCTACCGGGTCGCCTTCGC
>DAHWQF010000979.1 GCA_027334785.1 Acidimicrobiaceae bacterium | reverse complement strand
CGACGGTGCGGCAGCAGTTCGTGGAGGATCTCGACGCTTGCGCGGCTGACCGAGCTCGCCAGATCCTCGACCGAGCGTCGGACGCTTCGGCGCGCGGCACGCACCGAGCGGGTGAAGCTGAGCCGGTCGGGGTCCACACCGCCCTCGTCGGCAGTCGACGCCATGAGGGCACGAATCGCGTAGTGCACGCAGAGCATCCCCCAAGCCTCCTGGTAGACGCCATCGGCAACCTTGGAGCGCAGCACGACACGCGACCCGCGCTGGTGCGTCTTCAGCTCGTCCAGCGCGGACTCGAACTCCCAGCGCTGTGCGTAGATGCCGGCGAGCTCACGAGCCGGCGCAGCCAACGGGTCCAACACCGTGGTCACGAGCCGGTACGTCGTCTCCTCTGCCTGGGGGCGTCCGGGGTCCTCGATGGCGTACTCGACGACGCGCACGGAGATGACGTGCTTGCGGGCGGTCTTGTCGTCGCTCGCCACGAGCTCGGAGCGGAACGAGCCGTCCTCGTGGCGCTCCAAGACGGGCAAGACGGCGTTCCCCTTGGCCCGCCAGCACAGCTGTGCGCCAGTTGCAGCCATGGCAGAAAACAGAGGGTGCGCCGTGAACCCGCGGTCCGCCAGCACGAGCATGCTCTTGTCGAGGGCGC
>DAHWQF010000978.1 GCA_027334785.1 Acidimicrobiaceae bacterium | reverse complement strand
GGTAGACGCGGGTGCAGACCCGGGCGGCCTGCGGGCGGTAGCGGGGCTCAGCCGGCGTGGGTCACCACCTCCTCATGCTCTTCGGTCGAATGCCAGCGCGGCCGGGACGCCGTCGCGGGCGAGGCGGGAGGCGAGCTCGGCCGCGAAGCCCGCCGGGCCGAACGACGTCGGCTCGGTGCCGAGCTCGCCCGGCCCGAAAGCGGCTTGCGCGACCACGTCGGCGCCTTTGGCTTCGAGCACCCGGCGCACGGCGGGCAGCGTCCCTCTCGGCGCCACCGAGAAGGTGCAGAAGATGCCGGCGGTCTTCCCGGCCAGACGCGGCAGGCCGGCCAGCCAGGCGACGGTGCCCTTGGCGGGGCCGACCCTTGCGACCACGAGCCCCTCGACCCAGGTGCCGACGACCACGACGTCGGCGCTCGCCAGCTCGAGCGGGCCGACCCGGTCGATGGAAAGGCTGCGCACGCTGTGGTCGTGGTCGGCCAGCACGGCGGCGATCTCCTGGGCCGCCCGGGCGGTGCGCCCGCCCCGGCTCTCGTAGCAGACGAGCACCCGCCGGGCGCCACCCGGACGTCGACGCCCGGGCCGGGTCGGCCGGGCCGAGAGGAGCGCCGCGGCCGCTCGCCGTCCCTGGGCCATGGCCTCGACGA
>DAHWQF010000977.1 GCA_027334785.1 Acidimicrobiaceae bacterium | reverse complement strand
CCGAGGGGGCGGCCGAGCTGGCGGCCGCCAGGGACGAGGAGGTCGCCCGGCTCGTCTCCCAGCTGGCCGAGCTGCGCCCCGGCACGCCCGCAGCACGACCCAGCCGCTCGCGCTCCCGCCCGGCCACCGACCAGGGCTCCTAGCGGCTCACGACGCCTTCAGGGCCCAGCTCGCCAGCCGGGGCCGGCGGAGCAGGTGGGGGGCGGCCGAGCACGCCGGCGCCGCACCGAGCTCGGGAGACCAGACGACCAAGCGCCGGCGTGCGCCCTCGTCGGGGCGGTGGGTTGCACCGAGGCGGCCGCTAGGGGCCCCACCTGCTCCACGGGCGGCCGGGCCCCGGTCTTGGATCTGCGAGGCGGGGGCCACAGGTTTGCCCCTTTCGAACCCAAACGCGGCTTCGCCGGCCGGTTCAGGCCGCCACGGTCACTGCTAGCAAGCGCGGCGGCTCAAGCTCCTCCGGCACGGGCTCGCCATCGGCTCGAAGCCCCGCGATATGGCTTCGATCGCCTCGATGGCACGCACGCGGCACTCTTCGACCGTCTTCCCGCGAGTGCAGCACCCTGGGAGCGCCGGCACAGTCACGAAGTAGCCGCCAGCCTCCTCTTCTTCGACCACGATCGAGTACGTGCGCGCAAGGCCCATTGTGG
>DAHWQF010000976.1:373-648 GCA_027334785.1 Acidimicrobiaceae bacterium | reverse complement strand
GTGCGGCGATGGCAACGCCGACGCTCGCGTGGAGGTCGAGGGAAAGGCCCTCCACGAGATAGGGACGGGAGAGGACCTTCAGGACCTCGTTGCACGCTTCTTCGAGCTCGGCCGTGCCGGGCCTAACGAGCAGCAGGGCGAACTCGTCGCCGCCGAGCCGCGCGGCGGGTTCCTCGCCAGGGGCCTTGGCCATTTTCCTCCAAAAGGAGGTGCCTTCCCCCTCGAACCATGCTGCCGTCCCGACCTCCGAGTGCTCCCGCCGCCTCGAAGCGGCA
>DAHWQF010000976.1:0-363 GCA_027334785.1 Acidimicrobiaceae bacterium | reverse complement strand
GAAGGCCGGGCCCAAGACGGCCTCCGCCAGCCATGGGAGGGCAGAGGTGCCCGGTGCCCCCAGGTCTTGGAGGCGTCGTGCGACCTCGACCAGGACCGCGTCACCGGTCAGGTGGCCCAGGGTGTCGTTCACCTCTTTGAACCCGTCGAGGTCGACCAGCACCCCGGCGACAGCGCTCAATGGACGGGACTGGAGGACGTGCTCCACGTTGTGCAGGAAGTGTTCCCGGTTGGGCAACCCGGTGAGAGGGTCGTGCCTGGCCTGGTACCGGCGAGTGGCGAGCTCGCGACGGAGGCGTTCCATCGCTTCGCTGCTGCGCAGGGCCGTGCCGAGCGTGGCCGCGAGCGCCTCGAGGAAATGGAG
>DAHWQF010000975.1 GCA_027334785.1 Acidimicrobiaceae bacterium | reverse complement strand
TTGCTCATGACGTGGTGGCCCTCTCTCTGCCTCTGGGCGTCTTGGCCCGGCTGGGGGTGGGCGCCGGCTTCGCGCCCCACTCGAACACCGTTCGTGCCCGTTCGATCGTGTCGTAGTCGAGACGCGCGGCGCCGCCGGGCACCTCGGGGCCCTCGATCCGCACGCCGCGCTCGTCCGCGCCGACGAGCCGTCCGTGGAGGCGGCGGACGTCGCTCGTGCCGGGCAGCAGCCGTACCGACACCAGCTCCCCGACCGCGTGCACGAAATGCTCCGGCCTCCGGAGCCGGCGCTCCAGGCCCGGGCTCGACACCTCGAGGGTGTAGCGGCCGGAGATCGGGTCCAACCGGTCCAGCGCACGGGACACCGCGCGGTTCGCGTCGGCGAGGGCGTCGAGGTCCACGCCGCCGTCACGGTCGACGGTGACCCGGACAGTCGCGCCCGACAGCTCGACGTCGACCAATTCCAGCCCGAGTGCGTCGACGACCGGCGTCAGCTCGCCGTACAGCGTCTCCGCGACTGCTCCAGCCATCCGCCGGCACCTCCCTTCGTCACTCGGCCCTCGCCCTGCGCTGGCTCCTCCCTCGGCCGGACCTGCGGGATCCGGCAGGCAACCCGCACCCAACAACCACGAACCCGCACCCAACAACCA
>DAHWQF010000974.1 GCA_027334785.1 Acidimicrobiaceae bacterium | reverse complement strand
AACAAGCCCTCTACCGGTGCCCGCCTTACGGTCACCGCCACCCGGTCCCCGCTGGCTGCAAACCGGCGCGCGATGGCATGCCCAATGCCCCGGTTACCGCCGGAGACGAGCACGACGCGTTTAAGCGCCGCTTGAGGAGGGGCCTCGGCCACCTCAGGTCCCCACCGCGTGAAAACCGCCGTCCACGTGGACGATCTCGCCGGTTGTGGCAGGGAAGAGGTCCGACAGCAAAGCCACGCAGGCCTTGGCCACCGAACTCGCGTCGGAGGTGTCCCAGCCGAGCGGGGCACGTTCGCCCCATGCCTTCTCCAAAGCGGAGGTCCCTGGGATGGCCTTGGCGGCTACGGTCCGCAGCGGTCCCGCCGCGACCAGGTTGACTCTCACTCGGTGCTGGCCCAGGTCCCGGGCCAGGTAACGAGCAGTCGATTCGAGCGTAGCCTTCGCCACGCCCATCCAGTCGTAGTAGGGCCAGGCGACGGTCGCGTCGAAGTCGAGCCCCACCACCGACCCCCCGCCGGCGGCCTGCAAGAGGGGCAGGAAGCCCGCCGTCAGGACCTTGAGGGAGTACGCCGAGACTTGGAGGGCCACCTGGACATCCTCCCAGGGGGCGTCGAGGAAACCGCCTCCCAGGCAGGACTGGGGCGCGAAGCC
>DAHWQF010000973.1 GCA_027334785.1 Acidimicrobiaceae bacterium | reverse complement strand
GAGCGGTGCAAGGCCGCGGTCCTCTGCTGGTCGAGCCGCTCCTCGATCGCCACGCCAAAGGACCCCGATGCTCACCGGCCGCTGCGTTGTGTTACCCACCCCCTACCAGCTCGAGGCTCTTGCGCCGGCATGAGGCCTCACCGCAGCAGGCCGCAAGCGTGCCATGGCGCCCGTCCCCGAAAATGGCACCCAAAAACGCACCCAAGCTGCTCTCCGGAGCCTTGCCCCGCCACAAACTCCCTCCTCGAAGCCGGTGGGCGTAGAGGGAGTCGAACCCCCGGCCTCATGCGCGTCATGCATGCGCTCTAACCAACTGAGCTATACGCCCGAGCGACCCCACTTTACCAGCGCCGGTGCCGTCCGCCAGCTCCTACCGCAGACCCCTCACCGTCGAACCGTGGCGCGCCATACCCCGCCTGCTAGCCTGGCCGCCCGTGCCGGACTCCCTTGCCGAGCTAGCCACGGCGGGGGCGGGAGCATAAACCTGCGGGGAGCGACACTGGAAGTGGTCGTCACAAGACGTACTTCTACATGAAGCCCGACGCCAGCAGCTGGAAAACGCTCTCCGGCGGGCCGAGGTCAGGTGGCGCCGCAGCCGCACTACCGAAACGCTACCGAAACGCTACCGAGCCGTTGCGGCCGCCCACTGCA
>DAHWQF010000972.1 GCA_027334785.1 Acidimicrobiaceae bacterium | reverse complement strand
CGGGCGCCAGATCCAGGGCAATGACTCGGGAGCGGCGATAGCGGCGCTTGAGCCGGCCGGAAAACCTGCCGGTCCCGGCGCCGAGATCGAGGATCAGTGCGGGGTTGAAGTCGAAGAGCTCAAGGCGCTCGAACAGCTCCTCGCCCACCCTCGCCTGCAGCACAGCGGCGGCCTCGTAGGTCGGCCCGGCCCGGTCGAATGCCGCTCGCACACCGGATCCGTCAAGCCCGAAGGGATCATGCACGTTCATGATTCAAGGAATTCGGTCATCAGAGCGGCCATCTCGCTCGCATGCGACAGGAAGGGCGCGTGAGCTGCGCGTCGCACTTCCACGTACCGCGCCCGGGGCATGGCCTGCGCCAGCGCCCGCGATGCCGCGGGCAGAAGCACGCGGTCATACTGTCCGGCGACCACCAGTGCGGGGGTATCGATACCGCCCAGCGCCGGGCGCAAGTCCGTCTCGCGCAAAATGTCCAGGCCTGCGGCCAGTGCCTCCGTACGCGCCTCCCCGTGCGCAAAGAGTGCCGCACGCAGTTGCGCCAGCACCCCTTCCGCCGAAGCGCTGCCGCGCACTTGCAGCTCGAGAAAATCGCTCACCGTGCGCCGATAATCGCTCCTCAGGTCCTCCGCGAGGCGCTCCAGCCGGTCCGCG
>DAHWQF010000971.1 GCA_027334785.1 Acidimicrobiaceae bacterium | reverse complement strand
CAAACCGTCGGCCGGCGGCAGGTCGTCCATCGCGGTTACCGTACCGCCGCCCACCCCTCGAGACCGGCGGGAGGGCTGGTGGTGCCTCCAGGAACCTTCGCCCGGTGGCCGCGTTCAGCACCTTCTTGCACGTCGGAGGACGGCGGTCGCAACCGGGCCAAGGTTGCCTGTGGTGGCACTAGTGGCGGATCCCCAGCTCCTCGATGCGGGTGCGCATCGAACCTTCGTCGCGTTCGAACACGCGAGCGAGGGCGCGTACGTCTTCGGACCTGATGGTTATGAGGCGCCCGTTGAAATCGCCTCGCTGGATTTGGATCTGCCCTATGTACTTCCTGATCACGTCGCGTTCGGGTGCCTCGAGGCGTTCTAGGCGGGAGAGGTCGATCGTTATCGACCCCGAGGCCGGCGCGGGCGCACGGCTTTCCGTCCCGTAGTCAGGATCGGGCGACACCTTGGGCAAGAGCTGGTCTACTGGCACCCCGTAGAGGTTGGCCAGGCGCTGGAGGCGCAGGACCGAGATGATCCGTTCCCCCCGTTCGTAGGCGCCGAGCACAGATGCCTTGAACTCCCGGTTCGACTGTTCTTCCACTGCCTGCAGGGACAGGCCCTGCTGGCGGCGGATGTTGCGCAACCTTTCGCCCACTTGGCGGGC
>DAHWQF010000970.1:317-653 GCA_027334785.1 Acidimicrobiaceae bacterium | reverse complement strand
ATCTTTCCCGCTAAGGCCAACCCTGCTTCCTCCTAATCGTCCGAAACGTCGAACTAAACCTTGACCTCTTCACCTCTGGCGAGGCGGGTGCGGCGCATCATGGTGCCGGCTCGCCCTCGCTTGCCACTAAGGCCTCTCGGGGGCGACCTGGACCTCGAGCCCACCGCCCCCACGCACCTGCTGCGATGCGCCGGCGTAGCCGTTGAGGGGCAACGTGTTGATGACCAGCCAGCCGAGGCCGAGCCCGACGGCTAGCTCGCGCGCTCTGTCGAAACTGTGGAGCACGGCCATGGAGCCTACATAACTCACCTCGTCGTTGTAGAGCCGGTAGGGCGA
>DAHWQF010000970.1:0-307 GCA_027334785.1 Acidimicrobiaceae bacterium | reverse complement strand
AACCGGGCGGTTGCCTCGGCCGGGGCCACTCCGAACTGCAGGTAGGTGCCCCCCGACCCCCTTTATGGCGTCCTCGATCCCTTGGACCACGACGGAGGCGTCTATCACGGCGTTGAAATGCTCGTCGCCGAGCTCCTCGTGCGATGCGACGGCAATGGTGGTGCCGGACGAGCGTGCCAGCCGGCGGCGGGCCGCGTTGGGCTCGACGACGGTTACCGAGGTGGCACCTACGCGCTGTGCCAGGGCCACTACGGCGACGTCGTCGCCGTAGTGCGCCCAGCGGGCGAGGGTTCTTCGCCCGACGACC
>DAHWQF010000096.1 GCA_027334785.1 Acidimicrobiaceae bacterium | reverse complement strand
GATGTCCTCCAAGTTGATGCCGCCGTACACGGGGGATATCAGCTCGACCGTGCGCACGATCTCGTCCACGTCGTTGGTGGCTAGGCAGACGGGCCAGGCGTCCACCCCGCCGAACTGTTTGAAGAGGGCGGCCTTGCCTTCCATTACAGGCAGTGCCGCGGCCGGGCCGATATCGCCGAGCCCGAGCACCGCGGATCCATCGGTGACGACGGCCACCGTGTTGCGTTTGATGGTGAGGCGCCTTGCGTCAGCCGGCTCCTTGGCGATTGCGAGAGAGACCCTTGCTACACCCGGCGTGTAGGCGCGCGACAGGTCGTCCCGGTGCTTCAGGGGGACCTTCGGGACAACCTCCAACTTGCCACCAAGGTGGAGCAGGAAGGTCCGGTCGCTCACCTTCAGGACCTTCACGGTTTCGACGGCGTTGACAGCGGCGACGACGGCGTCCGCGTGTTCGGCATTGGAGGCGTCGAAGGTGACGTCCACCAACAGCCGGTCGGGGCGGGACTCCGCCACATCAAGCGCTGTCAGTATGCCGCCAGCCCGGCCGACCGCAACCGCTAGATCGGCTGTGGCGGCGCCCGTGGCAGGCACCTCCACGCGGACTGTGACGGCGTAGCCCGGGCTCGGTTGGCTGGGCATGGGACCAGACCCCCTCAATGTCGGCGCCGATGTCTTCCACTATACGGAATCCATGGTTTGGATTGCGGAAATGATACTACCAGCGTCAGATCGCTGACGTCAATGGGGCCTTGAGCACCGCTGCCAAGCTCGGCGGTACATGCAGCCCGACCCCATAGGTACTTGCGCCAGGGGCCAGCCGTGCGTATCATTGAAGTGAAAGCAGCTTTCCGTATGGTGGAAGAAGGGGAAACGTCACGGTAGTCCAGGTTGTCCTGATCGTGCGCGGTCCAAATGGGGTGCAGGGGCTGCACGGTTTGGCAATCAGAAGGGAGGGTGGGTCCATCTCGACGCAGGCTGATACGAGATGTCCAGCGAGCGGTCCTCGTAAGTACAAAGACTAGACAAGCGTCCATCAAATCCCGGTGGGGTCCGGGACTCAAGGGAGGTAGTGACAATGCTCAACACTAGAGGTAGACGGGTGACACGCCTGTTCTTGCGGGCTTGTGTCGTAGGGACCACCTGCGGCTCATTGAGCGCAACTGCTGTAGGGACTGCGAGCGCCGCGGGCCTGCCAAACTCAAACGTGGGACCGCAGGTGTCAGATAGCTCCGTCAACTGCCACGGTTGCGGAGACGGTAAGACGGTTACCGTTTGGGTCGAGGCTGTCACCGAGACGACTTCGCAGCAGACGAAGTGGGAGGACTATGTCGCGAAGCAGTTCAAAGCCAACACGGGTGCGACAGTTAAGTTTACGACTATGTCAACCGGCACTGAGGTACTAAACGCGATAGAGCAGGGTGCGGCCACCAATACGGGGCCAGATGTGCTCGACACAGCCAACTCATACAACGGGGAGGCTGAAGCCGCGAAGATCTATAAGCCAATAACCAACGCTGATTGGCAACTCGTAGGCGGTAAGTCGCGGTTCGCGCCCGGCGTCCTCAGCTACGGCTACACTGGCGGCAACACGGTTGATTGGTACCTGCACACGGACCTTCTGGCCTACAACACCAAGCTGTTTCACGAAGCGGGCATCAGCGGCCCACCCACGACGTGGGCGCAATATGTTGCAGATGGAGAGCGTATTACCAAACTTGGCCACGGCATCTACGGCGTGGCATCCGAGCCTCCGTCCCCCTATGGGCCATGGCACGACCTCTATACGATCACGCGGGACATGGGAGGCAATTGGGTCAACAGCACTTTAACAAAAGCCACCCTGGATACGCCGATAGTCGCGAAGGCAGTTGAATTTTGGTTCAGTTGGTATAAAGACGGGTTCGCGGATCCCGAGAGCCTTAGCTGGACTGGCAACCAAGAGCAGGCCCTTTTCATTGAGGGTAAGCTCGGGATGGAAAACCAGGTAAACTCCAGCCTGATCACCTCCGCTCAGGGCACCCCTGTTGAAAAAGACATTGCGTTTGCACCGATGCCCACCGTGCCTGTAGGGGACAAGAGCCTACCCTCGGGAGCGCCGAAGTACGGCGTCCCAGGCTTCAACTTCGCGTACACGCTAGGTGTGCCGCGCTGGGCATCGGATCCATCGCTAGGGTACCGTTTCATCCAAGTGGCTACTTCAGAGAAGGCTGAGCTGCTCCTCTACAATCTCACGGCGTCGTTGCCTACGACCGTCGGTGCTGGCAACGTCGTCGCCGCCGAGTACCCGCTTATCAAACCGTTTATCAAGTACGCCTCTGAGGCGGTGGTCGCGCCCTACTACTCATTCTGGGGATCGGTCGAAAACGCCGTGTCGGTACTGGGAGCAACTCTCGCACGGGACTACCAAAATGGGACCTATAGTGATGCTGCCGTCCAAACTGCACTGATAAAGGCTAATTCCACAGTGCAAGCGGCCATGGACGCGACGGCGTCATCCAAGTCGTAGACGTCCTCGCTTGTCGTTCACGTGGGACCTGCACCGCGAGACCCAGAGGCTCTGTAGGGGACTCGCGGTGCTCCCCTCTCAATGCCGCGTCGCCAACCCAGGGCGCCCCCGGGGCTAGAACTCCTCGAAAAAAAGAGAGAATCATGAGCCGTGGAGCCGAAACAGGATCACAGTTGGCTAAAGGCGGCCCGTTCAAGGCACGGACCGATCTTGACGTCCGGTCGGCTGGGCCGAGCACGCGACCGAGCGCGTCGAGGGCGCGCCGCCGCGACAATGGCGCTCTGTTTCGTCGTGACCTCCGGCCTTTAGTGGTGCTAATGGTCCCGGCTGCCATCGTCCTTTTGGTGATCGACCTGGCGCCGGCGGTAATCGGGGTGCTGAGCTCGTTTCGCCTGCTCACCTTCTCGACGCTTTCGCATTGGTTTAGTGCGCCCTGGGTTGGCCTGCACAATTTTTCCCAGGCCTTTACCGGCGGAGGCGGGTTGCCGGTCTCTGGCCTTAACGCTATCTGGCACACCCTTGAGTACTCGGTGCTCACGACAATTATTGCTCTCGTCGTCGGTGTGGTCGCGGCCTTGACGGTCTGCCGCAGAACATCTAGGGCTACGCCCGTCATACGCGCTCTCTACCTAGTTCCAACGGCTCTCCCGCTCTTTACGGCCTCGTACCTCTGGTACAGCATTTTGACGCCGCATACAGGGTTGTTAGACACCTTTCGGAGGACGATCGGCCTAGGCGGTGGCGCTAACCGGCTGCTGGTTGGGGACCATAGCTTCGCGACGCTGGTTGGTGTAGACAGTTGGTTGGCCTGGGGCTTTATTTATCTGTTTGCTCTTGCAGCTTTGCAGGGTATTCCGAGAGAGCGCTATGAGGCGGCTGAAATCGATGGGGCGAGCCGTTGGCAGAAATTTCGGTTCATCACCTACCCGGGGATCCGCAAGCTTCTGGCGGTCGGAGCCGTGTTGTCGACCTTTGCGCACTATAACGACTTTACTCTTCCATATGTATTATTCGGGACGGCACCACCCACAGGCGTCTCGGTCCTGTCAACGACAAGCTATGAGGCCGCTTACTCGCTGTACAACTTCGGCCTCGCGGATGCTGTGGCAGTGATGGGAGTGATCGCCATAATCGTCCCTATTGTCATGTATATCTGGTATGTGTTTTCTGGACGGAGGGCATGATGGCTCGCCAGTATCATTATGATCCAACGGACGTGCTACATCCTGTCGTACGAAGCGTTGCGCGGGCCGTGATCCTCGTGGGCATTATTGTCCCGGTTGGGTACATGCTTGTCATGTCGGTGACCCCAAATGTTGAAGTTGCCGCCGGGACGCTGTGGCCATCCCACTTATCCTGGTCTCACTACCTTACGATGTGGGCTGGGACGGGTCTCGGTGCCGGGATGGTCAATAGCGTCATAATATGTGGCTCGGCAAGCGGTGCAGCGGTGCTCCTGGGGGCCGTGGCTGGTTACGTGTCCTCAAGGGCACGGTTCCGCGGTAGGACGAGCTTTCTTACCCTGCTTCTTGGGTTCCAGTCAGTTCCCACCGTGATGGTCCTGTTGCCCCTCGTCATAGTGATGGCAGGTATTCAGGGCCTGTTGCACATCTCGGTGATCGGGACGTATTGGGCGGTCGCAATTGCATACCTGACCTTCTCCTTGCCTCTCGTGACGTGGTTTGTCGCTGCCTACGTGGACTCGGTTCCACGGGACCTCGATGACGCCGCAAGGCTCGACGGCGCGAGTATGCCGCAGGCGTTCGTGCGCGTCATCATCCCGATGATCGTCCCTGCGCTCGCAGTGGCTGGGTTACTCAGTTTCCTCGTGGGCTGGGGGGATCTCCTGATTGCAACCGCGATCAGTGGGCCGGGCACCCACACCGTAGCCGTGGCGCTAAATCAGTTTCTGTCAAACGAAGAGGGCCAAGCGCTCCCGGAGTACGGTACGTTAATGGCGGCATCCGTGGCGAGTGCGTTGCCGGTGGTGGTACTTTACATTGGCCTTCAACGCTTTGTAGTTGCTGGACTAACCGGTGCCAGTGTGAAGGCATAACAGGTGCGCGCGAAAGGCGAGCGTTCCATGGAGTAAGGCCATGTCTGGAGGCAAGGTTGGCTAGGCAAGGAGGTTGCAGGTGAGAGAAGTTGTGTTTCCTTATGGTGCGGTGTATTTCCGGAAGTCCAATCCGCCGCGGGAGGACTGGGAGCGTGATTACGCTCAGGCGGCGCGGGATGGGATGAACACGTTTCGCCATTGGTTCATGTGGTCTGCCATAGAGGTTGCACCCGGTGTATTTGACTGGTCGGACTATGACCAGCAATTGGATCTGGCCGGGAAGTACGGTATTCAAACCATTATTGCGGAGCATGTCACTTTCGCCCCGGAGTGGGCGTTTCGCAAGTTCGCTGGGTGTGAGCTCCGAAGCCGGGATGGACGTGCGGCGGTTAGCAGGGTCAATGTAAGTAGCGCTGTCGGAGGCTTTCCCGGGCTCTGTCTTGACCACAGCGAGGTTCGTGTTGCCGCCGAGCAGTTTCTGCGCACCCTAGTAGAACGTTACAGGGATCACCCAGGTCTCGGGGGCTACGACCTTTGGAACGAGTGCAACCTCCCAAGCTCTTACTGCTATTGCGAAGCAACGGTGGGGGAGTTCCGGCGATGGCTCGAGAGGCGGTACGGCTCCCTCGGCGAGGTTGCCCGCGCCTGGAGGCGGTACAGTGTGGCGGATTGGGAAGATGTCCACCCGCCAGCGGACAGTATGGGTTATCCTGAGATGCTGGACTGGATCCGTTTTCGTGCTGATCACGCGTACGAGGACTTGTCCTGGCGTTCAAAACTCGTAAGGGAGGTGGACCCAGGTCACAAGGTCACCGCGCACGGTATAGCTGGAAGTCTCACGAGCCTGGCGGAAAATGCGGCGGACGATTGGCGGGCGGCGGCAGAAGTGGACAGCTACGGGTTTACGTGGGTCGTGGCTCGAAAGGGGGCCGAAGCGTGGAGGCAGTGGCACGCGGTGGACTTGGTGCGCGCAGCAGCGAAGGGAAAGCCATTTTGGCATGCTGAGATGCAAGGTGGCCCTTTGTGGTTACAGCCGCAGGTGATAGGGCGACCGCGAGACGACGGACGGATCGCGTCGCCGGAGGATGTGAGGCTCTGGAACCTCGTATCAATGGCTGGGGGCGCGCGTGGGATCCAGTACCTGCGTTGGCGTCCCCTTCTGGACGGCCCCTTGTTTGATGCGTTTGGACCTTATGGCGCGGACGGCCTGCCAACGGACCGATCAGCTCAAGTTGCCGAGATCGCTCAATGGGCCAACGACTCAGTGCGCGAGGCCCTTTGGGCGGCGAAGCCAGTCCAAGGTGAGCTTGGCATCGTGGTTGTGCCCGATTGTCAGCTGATGACGTATATCCAGCACGGTGATAGCGCGCCGTACGCGAGAGCGGTGTGTGGCGCGTACAAGGGCTTTTTCGACGTTAACGTCCAAGCAGACTTCGTCCACCTCGACGACATCAGCGCGTACGACGTCGTGTACCTACCCGTGCCCCTGATGCTGGGACGCGAGGCAGCGGAGCGGCTAAGTGACTGGGTGTCAGCCGGCGGTACCTTGATTGCAGAGGGGTGCGTCGGGTTTTTTGCAGATGGTGGCCGGATGTGCCCCGAGCAGCCAGGCTGTGGACTTGGGAGGGTGTTTGGAGTGCGAAGTTTCTCAGCGGAGTTTACGCCCGACCTGCTGGAGCGTGGGGAGGACCGGTTTGTGATGGGCGGGGAAGAAGTCTGTTGCGGCCTGGTGAAGCAGCGCTACGAGCTTGCCGGGGGGCGCGCGCTGGGTCATTTCGGTGACGGGACGATTGCCGTTGTAGATAACCACTTCGGATCGGGGCGGACTTTGATTGTCGGGACCTCCGTGGGTGAGAGCTATTATCGGGAGGCAGTGGCGGGTGCGAGAGGGTGGTTCAAGGCGCTCCTCGCGTGGGCAGGGGTCAAGCCGCACGTGGCTGTGAGCGAGCCCGGTGTGGTGGCGCGGGTCCAGCGCTCGCGGGACAAGACCTACTTGTGGTTGACAAATGCATCCAAGTCACCGCGCTGGGCCGGTGTACACATAAACGAGAGGCTCGGGCGTTTTAGCGAGGGCACTCCTCATTGGGGTGGCACCGCGACCGTCAAGATTGTCGATGGGGACCTCGGCGTTGTGGTGAACGGGCGGGACGCGCTGGTCCTCGAGCTCCAATGAGGCAAAATGGTGTAGGTTGGGCCGACAAGCCAATGCGTTGGTCCCAGCTGACGTTGAGTGAACGCGACGCGGCGACGATCGATGTCGACTTCTGGCTTGACTACTTTCAGACGATTCGTTCCGACGGGGTCTGTCTCAGCGCTGGTGGGTACGTGGCGTATTACCCCACTGACGTCCCTTACCACCACCGCAGCCGTTGGCTGGGAGAGCGTGATCCTTTTGGCGAGCTAGTCGAGGGCTGCAGGCGCCAGGGCATGGCAGTGCTTGCTCGCACGGATCCTCACGCCGTCCACGAGGATGCCTTTCGGGCGCACCCCGAGTGGGTGCAGCGCGGTCCTGATGGCCAGGCTCGTCCACACTGGAGCATGGCGGGTGCGTGGCTTACCTGCATGCTTGGAGCGTACAACTTCGAGGTTATGACTGTAATCCACCGAGAGATTGCATCTCGTTATGACGTGCAGGGTATCTTTACCAACCGTTGGAGAAACATCGGGGTCTGCTATTGCGACGACTGCCGTGCGCGCTTCTTTGGGGAGACGGGGCTCGGCCTTCCGGAGCCGGGAGGGAAGGACGACGACCTGAGGCGGCTCTATCTCGGGTGGCAACAGGAGAGGTATTTCGATCTGGTGCGGATCTGGGGGGATGCGATTGGAGCGGTGAACCCTCGGGCAAGGATCGTGCCCAACGCGGGTCTGTCGCGTTGCCCTCCCGAAGGGACAGTTGATCTCGACCTGTCACGCCTGGCCGGAGGCGTAGACATACTCTTTGCGGACCACCAGGGACGACAGGGGGAGCAGGCGCCATGGCATAGCGGTCTGTGCGCGAAAACGTTCGCGTCGGTGTCGGCAGGTCGGCCTGTCGGGGCGATCTTTAGCGTGGGCCTCGAGGGCAAGCATCGGTGGAAGGACTCCGTGCAAAGTGTGGCGGAATTGAGGATTTGGGTAGCCGAGAGCGTCGCACATGGGATGAGGCCGTGGTGGACCAAGTTCGGAGCGACTGTGCCCGACGGCCGCTGGCTAGGTGCCGTGAAGGACCTCTACCAGCAGTACGCGGAGTGGGAGGGGTACCTGCGCAATACAGGTTCTCTGGCGACAGTCGCTTTGGTGTACACGCAACGGGCAGGGATGGCGCGGCTGCCCGGGCAGTCGTGTGGGGATCTGGAAGACCACCTGGCTGGTATGTACCAGGCGCTTGTGGAAGCCCGGATCCCTTTTGACATGCTGGGCGACAGCCAGCTGCCGTCTTGCGATCTGGCACGCTTCGACGCGGTAATCCTCCCTAATATTGCCATGCTCAGTGACGCGGAATGCCGCGTCCTCGAGGAGTTCGTGGAGGGTGGTGGAGGGCTGGTTGCGACGCACACGACCTCGTTGTTTGACGAACGGGGCGGCCGCAGAGAGGGACTCGGTCTCGGCGCGCTGTTTGGAGTAGGCAAGGTTGGGCCCGTCGAAGGCCCGATGCAAAATAGCTACTTGAGCCTGGCACAGGAGGGGGCGCCAGAGGCACTTGCGGGGATCGAAAGCACGACTCGTGTGATCAATGGAGTGTCGCGGCTCCCTGTCGAGATGACGGTTGCTGCCGACCTCGCCCCGCTCCGCCTGGTCGCGTCGTACCCTGACCTCCCGATGGAGGAAGTTTACGTTCGCGATACGGAGCCCGGGCCCCCGCAGCTAATCTTGGGCGACCGCGGCGCTGGGCGGGTGGCGTATTTCCCCTTCGATATAGATCGAACGTTTTGGGAAGTCTTGCACCCCGATCACGGTCGGCTTTTGTCCAACGCGGTGAGGTGGGCGTCTCGGAGACCGTTCCCTGTGGAGGTGAGCGGCCGAGGACTGATCGACGTGTCTGCCTGGAGTCAGGCAGGTTCTTTGACCGTTCATCTGGTGAACTTGACCAACCCGATGACGATGCGCGGCTACTACCGAGAGTTGCTGCCCGTTGGGCCGCTTCGGGTGGTCCTCAGGTCACCGAGCATAGGTGTGAAGGGTGCCCGGTCTGTGCGTTTGCTGAGAGCTTGTAGGTCGGCCGACTTCCAGGTGGAAGGCTCGATGGTCGAAATCGAGGTACCAGAAGTGGCCGATCATGAGGTGGTAGCAGTGGACCTCGGTGATTAGGTGCGGTGGATGGGCTCGCCCTCCCTGGGCTTGCCTTGGCTTAACGGGAAGCCGTGATCACTCGCGTCCCGGGCAGAGAGTGATTTGCACCGGCAAGTGGGCTCACGTATCATGAAGTCGAAAGTATCTTTTCGCATAGCGGAAGAAGGGGATCAGTTGGCCCAACAAGCTGCTGTCGTGCCCGGTCTTAGCATTACCGAGGCCCCGAGCGATCGCTACCTGGAAGTCCTCAATACGGCTGCGCTCGAGCTGCTGGTAGAGCTTGAGCGCCGCTTCCGTGGGCCTCGCCAGGCCATCTTGCAAAGGCGGGCCGAGCGCCAGGACGACTTCGACAAGGGCCTCTTGCCTGGCTTCTTGCCCGAGACCAAGGACGTCCGCGAGGCGTCGTGGCGGGTCGCCCCCCCAGCAGCCGGCCTCGTCGAGCGCAAGGTCGAGATCACGGGCCCGACCGAGCGGAAGATGGCCATAAACGCCCTCAACTCCGGGGCGAGCGTGTGGCTCGCCGACTTGGAGGACGCGAACGTCCCCACCTGGGACAACATGGTCGGCGGCCAGGTCAACCTGCTGGACGCCGTGCGCCGGGAGATCAGCTTCACTAGCCCAGAGGGCAAGGAGTACGCCCTAGGCCCTGTCAACCCGACCGTCGTCGTGCGGCCACGAGGCTGGCACCTGGAGGACCGCCACTTCTTGGTGGACGGCCAGGCGGCCTCCGCGAGCCTGGTGGACTTCTCCCTCTACC
>DAHWQF010000969.1 GCA_027334785.1 Acidimicrobiaceae bacterium | reverse complement strand
CGTGTCGGAGCACCTCGGCCAGGAGGCGACCGTGCGGGTCGCCACGCTGGACCAGCCCGAGCACGGGTTGACCGAGGGAGTCCTAGCCAGCACCGACGTGCTCACGTGGTGGGGCCACATAGGCCACGGCGAGGTGGCGGACGAGGTCGTCGAGCGGGTGAAGCAGCGAGTGCTCGCCGGCATGGGGCTCGTCGTTTTGCACTCGGGCCACTGGTCGAAGATCTTCCGCTCCTTAATGGGCACGAGCTGTAACCTGCGTTGGCGCTCGGTGGGCGAGAGGGAGCTCGTCTGGACCATCAACCCCGCTCACGAGATCGCTGAAGGCCTTCCGCCAGTGTTCGGGATCGAGGCTCAAGAGATGTACGGGGAGTACTTCGACATCCCCCAGCCTGACGAGCTCGTCTTCATCTCGAGTTTTGCCGGAGGCGAGGTTTTCCGCTCGGGGTGCTGTTTCTACCGAGGGGCAGGGCGGGTCTTCTACTTCAGCCCTGGTGACCAGGACTACCCCGTCTACCACAACCCCATGGTCCGGCGAGTGATCGCTAACGCCGTCCGCTGGGCGCGCCGGCCGGGTGGGCCCCTGGCCGAGCCGTACAAGCTCGAACGCATGCCCGAAGGCTGGATCGACTCCTACCTCGGCGCGGCCGGGCTGC
>DAHWQF010000968.1 GCA_027334785.1 Acidimicrobiaceae bacterium | reverse complement strand
ACCAAGGCGGCGCCCGCGACCATGAAGCCGCGCTGCGGAACGGTCACAGGGCCTGCCGTCATCGCGCTCGGAGCTCGTAGCGCACTTGGCGTGGGCGCCCAGGAACGCGTAGGCGCCTAGGTGCCGGTTGCGGTCTGAGTCGCGGTGGCGGGGGCGGTTCGGGCGGCGTTGGCATGGGCAGGACCAGGGGCGACCTTACAGCCCGAAAGGTCCCTGACAGGTACCCTTGGAGCGCAAAGGCGCCTTCGACCACCCACCTGCAACGGGTCTGGTCCGAGGTTGCAGGGCCCCAAGGCCTGCCGGCGCTCCCCCGCCACTGTTCCAGTGGGATCGGCCTTTCGGGCGCGGGTAGAGTGTCAGGGCGCCCAGACGCCGGGCGGCGTGGCCGAGTGGTCCAGGCAAGGGCCTGCAAAGCCCTCTACAGCGGTTCGATTCCGCTCGCCGCCTCCAGCATTTCTTCACGCTAGACTGCAGGTCAGAGGCTATTTCTGGAGTGCCCGGCTCTGTCCGTTAGCGACCGCTGGTGACCCCTGAAAACCCCTATTCCGCGCCCCATCCGCGCCCCATCCGCGCCCCATCCGCGCCCCGAGGACCAGGAGGCCATCGCCATGAGCTATATCCAGAAGCGCAACGGGAGGTACCGGGCCCGCTACC
>DAHWQF010000967.1 GCA_027334785.1 Acidimicrobiaceae bacterium | reverse complement strand
GCTCCTCCCTCATCCCCCAGGCCGCCGACCTGCTCGCCCAGGAGGCCGAAGAGCGGGGGAAGAAGGTGACGCTCTGCCTCGACGAGGTGCAGCTCTTGGACGCAGAGACCCTCGAGGGCCTGCGTTGCCTGCGAAACGCCGGCATGGATGCCCAGCATCCCTTCGGGTGCATCCTGCTCGCTCAGCCGATGTTCCGGCGGCGCCTGCGTCTTGGTGCCTTCACCGCGCTCGATCAGCGCGTGGGGCTGCGCTATGTCGTCGGCGGCCTGGAGGCCACAGAGTGCGGTCCTTACGTGGCGCATCACCTGAAGCTGTGCGGGCGGGCCGACACGTTGTTCTCCGACGATGCGATCGCGCTCATCTACCCGGTCGCTCGGGGCCTGCCCCGGGCGGTCAACAACCTGGCCACCCAGGCGCTCGTGGCCGCCTACGCCTCGAAAAAGGCGATCGTCGACGAGTCCGCGGCACGCGTCGCAGTCGCCGAGGTGACCGCCGAATGAGCGCGCAAGTGCTCGACTACGAACTTGGCGCACCCCCGGGCTGGCCCTCCCAGCCCGACGACGCCGTCTACCAGGGAATGGCCGGCGCGCTCGTGGGCGCCATCGCACCACACACCGAGGCCGACCCGGTCGCCGTCCTGGCCCAGTTGCTCGCC
>DAHWQF010000966.1 GCA_027334785.1 Acidimicrobiaceae bacterium | reverse complement strand
GCTCACTTTCTCGAGGGTCACCGTTGCCATAGAGTTCTCCCTTACTCCTTATTGGATTACCCGGACCTGCGTTGCGCGGGCCTGGCTATGTACGGGCTATGTCTGGGCCAACTCGCTGGCCGCGTCTAAGACGTTACATCGTCCCGAGTGCACAGACCTAACACTCCTCGCCTCACCTGGTCCAACCCGGCCGTCAGGACCCCTCACCGCCCCCGCGGACGAGCGCTGCGCGGACGAGCGCTGCGCGGACGAGCGCTGCGAGGTCGTCCGCCGTGATGTCGGGGGCCGGTGAGATCGGTAGGTCCTCACGGCGGGTCACCCCCGAAAGGACGAGCCCGAAGCGCGTGCCGAGGCGCTTGGCGAAAAGGCCGTCGGTGTCGGCGCGGTCCCCTACCATCACGTCTACCTGCCCAAAGCGGTCGCGTACCAGCTCTGCCATCGCCTCGTGGGGTTTGCCGGCGACCTCGGGCTCACGGCCCGAGGCGGCTGCGATGAAGGCCACGAGCGCTCCCGCCCCCGGCAGCAGGCCCTCGCCGGTCGGGAAGGTGGCGTCAGAGTTCGTCGCAATGAAGCGGGCGCCCTCGCGCACGGCAGTGCTGGCCGTTGCGAGCTGGTCGTAGTCGAGCTCGACCGTCCGGCCCACGACCACGGCCGCC
>DAHWQF010000965.1 GCA_027334785.1 Acidimicrobiaceae bacterium | reverse complement strand
CGCAAGGGTGACCGGCTCGTCGATCCCGGCGGCTGCCGGGCCCGCGAGCGCCCCGCGTCGGGTGGGGCCGGCCGGGTCGAGGGAGCGGGCGACGACACCGCTTGCGGCCACGCCGTCGAGGACCGAGAGGCTGACCCCTGCCGCCGCCAGCGCAGTCACCGCCTCGGCGGCCCGGCGGCGGAGGCGACCGGCCCCGTCCCCGTCCGCGCCGGCCTGGCCGGCGGGCTGGCGGAGCACGACGAGCACCTCTCGGCGCAACAGATCCCGGCTGGCTGCGAGGTCAGCGAGGAAGGCGGCGTGGTCGCGCGCTGCCTGCTCCAAGGCCAGATACGGGAGGCCCGGTGCCGCGTCGAGCAGCGCGTCGATGGCGGGGCCGACGTCGAGGCGCTCGGCCCGCACGAGGACCTGGACCGGTTCGGCGAGCGAGCTCCAGAAGCGGGCGAACCCTGCCACCAGGGCCTCCTGCTCGGCGGGGGTGCGCAGGCCGAAGGTGACCGCGCTCGCCCGGCAGATCGCGGCCAGGCCGTCGGGGCCGAGGCTGACCACCCCGTCGGCGCCGATGGCGTCGAGCGGGAGGCGCAGGGGGGCCGGGAGCGCGCCGGGGCTGGCCGCCACCCAGGTGGGGGCTGCGGGGACGCCGCCGGGGGCGGGCACGAG
>DAHWQF010000964.1 GCA_027334785.1 Acidimicrobiaceae bacterium | reverse complement strand
GAGATCGCGCTCGACATGGGTACGGATGGAATGTGCCGACCAAGTGAGCTCCGAGAGCCCGTTCCGCACTGTGAGCGGCACGCCACCAAGCTCGCCAAGGGCAGCTCTCAGGTGCTCCAGGACATCCGACACAGCTTCGAGCGCCTCGGGCTTCTCCTGTCGGCTCGAGGAAATGAAGCAACTGAGCACCACGCTGTCGGGTTCGACCATACGCTGCGCCACACCGCGGACCGAGATCACCGTGACCGGGGCTTCTCCTGTCATTGCCGTTCGGGAAAGGCGTACTCTTGCGAGCCCGGTTCCCCATCCCCCTTTCGCGGGGTGTTGATTGCGCTAAGCACTGGGGCCTTTTCCAGTGGCCATCTGGCCGCGTAGCTTATCTGGGTGCCGGTTCTGGCAGCGAGCTGCGACTCGATGGTGCCCGCGGTGCCGGAATGAAGTCGGTGAGGAGATTGACGCTGAGGATGCCGTCTACCGCGCCAGAGCGGCCCGTGGCGGAGCGCGCGAGCGGGAAACGCATCTGCCGGAGCTTCGCCCCCCGGCCTTGACGAAAGTGACTGGCCATAAAGAGCATCCCGGCGCTCGAAGGATCGAAATGCCCGTGCCCTCTCAGATCCAGCCGGTTCACAGCCGGTTCACAGCCGGCGAAGCCGACGTC
>DAHWQF010000963.1 GCA_027334785.1 Acidimicrobiaceae bacterium | reverse complement strand
AGACACCCAGGATGGGCCAGCGCGAGCACGCGCCACAACGTCAAAATTGATGAAAAAAATCTCGCGGGTCCCCCGAGACGCGAAGGAGGAGGGCGAGGGCGCCCTCCTCCTTTTCGAAACCGCAGGCCGAACCGGCGCGTTCCGGTAGCCGGCGGTGAGGTTTAGTTCAGGACCGGACGATCGGGTTGGGGTCGAGGTCGGTCAGGCTCTTGTACTTCCCGGTGCTGCCCGTCAAGATGTACGGGGCGCCGTTGTCAGTGACGCAGCCCCCACTGCCAGCCCCCGTGACGACGTCGGCCCGGCCCTGGACCATCAGGGTGCCTGTGTAGGTGCCCGGCGGGTCGGCAGAGGTTGGGTCGGCCGAGAGGTCGAGCTTGGGCGTGTCGTTGGGGCAGACCAGTTGGGCGCCAGTGGCAGGCGAGCTGCCATTGTTGCTTATCCAGAGCGTGTTGTTGGCACTGGCCGGGAGGTCGCTCGAGAGCACGTCGCTCGAGTTGTACCCGAGGTTGGCGTTGAAGCTCGAGATGTAGTACGGGCTCCCGCTCGGCGGGTTGTATTGCAGCGGCGAGAACGTGACCCCGACCTGCATGCCCTCGTTACCTCCGTTGGTCGCGGTCGGCAGCGTCGAGTTGGGCGGAGCGAAGGTCGTGTCGCCGCT
>DAHWQF010000962.1 GCA_027334785.1 Acidimicrobiaceae bacterium | reverse complement strand
CCGTTCGTTCAACTTGCAGAGCCAGACCGAGTCCAACTTGTCAGTCTTCGGGCGCCCCGGCACGTTCTTCACGTCCCGGGAGTTCACGAGCCACACGGTGAGGCCGCGGGCCTCGAGCAGGTAGTAGAACGGGCGCCAATAGTCCGAGGTCGACTCGAGCACCACCCGCTCTATTCCGTCCTCGGCCAGTTCGTCGGCGAGGGCCAGGATGGACTTGGTGGTCGAGGAGACCTCCCAGACCTTGGTCACCCGCCGCCCCGAAGGGCCCGGGGCCCGGGTACAGACCATGCCCGAGGCCTTGGCGACGTCGATCGCCGCGGCCCGCTCTGCTGCCCGATCCTTGCGGCCAAGCGGCAGGCTGAGCTCGGCGCCGAAGACGGTCGCCAGCCCCACCCCGGCCGCCGCCTCGGCGAAGCGCACGATGCCGTAGCAGCCGTTGTGATCGGTGAGGGCGAGCGCCTCGAGGCCAAGGCGCGCCGCCTCGACGGCGAGCTCTTCTGGAGGCGAGGCGCCGTCTAAGAAGCTGAAGTTGGAATGCGCATGGAGCTCGGCATAAGGGACGGTGCTGCCCACCCCCCGAGGTTAGCGAACATATGTTCGCTCTCGCTCGAGTGGACGTGGGCGGCCCCGCCGTCCGCCTCCCGCTCGAATAGTCACCG
>DAHWQF010000961.1 GCA_027334785.1 Acidimicrobiaceae bacterium | reverse complement strand
GCTCAACCGCGTGGGCGGCCCGGGCCATGCCGCCCTCTTGGAGGAGGCCCTGGCCCCCCTCGGCGTGGCCGTGCTCGGCCATCTCACGAAGGACGACCGGCTGGCCTGGAGGGAACGACACCTCGGCTTGGTGCCCGTGGCCGAGGGCCCCGGTGCCGTGCGCCGCTCGCTCGACCTCCTGGGCGAGGCCGTGGCCGGCTCCTTGGACCTCCAAGCCCTCCTCGCCATAGCCGCCGCGGCGCCCCAGGCCCAGGTGGACGAGGCCCCGAGAGCACAGCCGGCCGGGCACGCCCGAGTGGCCCTTTGCTCGGGCCCGGCTTTTGATTTCTATTACCCCGAGAACCTGGAACTGCTCCGCCAGGCCGGGGCCGAACTTGTGCCCTTCGACCCTCTCGCCGACGAGTCGCTGCCCGTGGGGTGCTCGGGGCTCTACGCCGGGGGCGGCTTCCCCGAGGTGTTCGCGGCCGAGATAAGCGCCAACACCGAGCTGCTCACACAACTGGGGGCGCGGGTGAGGCGCGGCCTGCCTACCTGGGCAGAGTGCGGAGGCCTCCTCCTCCTGTGCGAGTCCTTGGACGGCGCCTCGATGGCAGGTGCCCTCGAAGGAGTGAGGGCCCGCATGACCGAGCACCTCGTCATCGGCTACCGGGAGGCCACCA
>DAHWQF010000960.1 GCA_027334785.1 Acidimicrobiaceae bacterium | reverse complement strand
GAGCACCTCCATGCGGGTGAGGTCACTACCTGCCACACCGTCGTCCTGCATAGTAAGTTAGGTTAGCTTATACAGGAAGCCTTCGTCTGTTTGTTGGTGAGCTAATGTAAGTCGCGGCCGTGAAGGACCTCCCAGCCGCTTTTTGCGGGGTGAGGGACTAAAGACCGTATGTCCCGCTCCTAGTGGGGTGTGGTTGCCAGGGCGCTGTTACCTTCGGGGCTGGTCGAGTCGACACTTGACAGTGTCCGTGACTGGAGTTACTTTTTAAGGAGTATGAACGAACTGGCCAAGTCCGGGTCAGTACCCGACCGAACGACCTCCCAGGTCTCGCGGTCGGTGGAGAGGATCCTCCGCAACCAGCACGAGAGCGGTGCCTTCGTCGCATCGCCCGACTTCCAGCAGTACAGCTTCTGCTGGTTGCGCGACGGCTCGTTCACCGCCTATGCCCTCGACCGCGCCGGCGAGAGCGGAGCCGCCTGGCGCTTCCACGACTGGTGCGCGGGCTGCATCGAGCGGGCCAGGCCTCTCGTCTCGGCTGCCCTAGGGCGGCTCTCAGCCGGCTTGCCCGTCGAGGCCCAAGCAATGCCACCGGCCAGGTTCAGCTTGGAGGGCGCCGTCGTGGACGACGACTGGCCGAACTTCCAAGTCGACGGCTATGG
>DAHWQF010000095.1 GCA_027334785.1 Acidimicrobiaceae bacterium | reverse complement strand
TGCCGTCGCCGTACTGTCAGCCCCGTTGGCTCTCCCCCAGGCGGCGGGGGCTACCGGTTCTTCTCTTCCCAGCCCCGCCGCCTTCTGGAAACTGGACGAGGCCTCGGGGACCACAGCTGTAGACAGCTCAGGCAATGGCTACAACGGTACCTACAGCGGGGCTTACACGCTCCAGGCGGGTAAGACGCCGGCCGGCGGCCAGTCAGTGGATTTCACCGGTGGCGAGGTCACGACGCCCTACGTGCAGACGTCTGTCACCAGCTACTCGATAGGGGCGTGGATCAAGACAACGGAAAGTAGCTCTTCCCAGAGCTTCGCGATCGTCTCCGACCGCGGTTCGGGGAGCGGCGACAGCCTTACCTTGAGCCTCGGCGGGCCGGGAGAAGACAAGGGCGGCATCTGCTTCGGGGCTGACACCAATGGCGCCTATGTCGGCGCCTGTACACAGGCCGTCCTCGACAACGGCAACTGGTACGACATCACGGGCGTCTATTCAGGGGCAACAGGCTCTGTCGTCCCGAGCCAGTTCTCCATTTACGTGAACGGGGCGCCAGTAGCTACGAACAGCATCACCATCGGTTCTTTCGTTGCGCCTCTCAGCGGCCTGGGCGGCACCCTCGTCGCCGGGACCGAGACTTGGTCCAACTACACGGGACGCCTGGCAGACGTAGCCCTGTACACGACAGCACTTACCTCCAGTCAGGTTGCCTCTCAGTACGTCCAATCGACCCAGGACGTCCAGACGACCTGGGTCAAGCGGTACCCGGCTACGCGCCCGCAGGCGCGTTACGGGGCGTCGATGACCTACGACCCCGCCACCAGCCAGGTCGTCATGTTCGGTGGCATGGGCGCCACAGGTCCGCTCGCCAGTACCTGGGCCTGGGACGGCGCCGATTGGAAGAAGCTCTCCCCGGCCACGAGCCCGCCGGCGCGCTACGGGGCGTCCATGGCCTACGCCTACGGGACAGGGCAGCTCGTCCTCTTCGGTGGCATGGGCCCGTCGGGGCCGCTCGACGGGACCTGGGACTGGACCGGGAGCAACTGGACGGAGCTGCACCCGGCTGCGAGCCCCCCGGCCCGTGCTTACGCTCCCATGAGTTTTGCCGGCCAGCTCATCATGGCCGGAGGAGCGGGCGCCACGGGCAACCCGCTCCCCGGCACCTGGGCCTGGAACGGCTCCACTTGGTGGCAGGCGTCCTCTTCCCCACCGGCTCGCTACGGGGCCTCCATAGCGCGGTACCAGTCCACCGGCAAGATCGTCCTGTTCGGAGGCCATTCGGCTGACGGCTGTCCAACCGGCTGTCTCTCGGGTACACGCGAGTGGGCAGTGGTCGGTGGCCAGCTGACCTGGGCCAGCCAGTCACCGACCACTTCTCCGCCGGCGCGCTACGGGGCCTCCATGGCCTGGTACGGCGGGCCAGGCACCCAGCGCCTTGTCCTCTTCGGGGGAGTAGGCGCCAGCGGCTACCTCGGCGACACCTGGGCCTGGGACGGCTCCGACTGGACGAAGCTCGACCCGGCCAAGAGCCCTTCCCCTCGTTACGAAGCGGCCTCGGCTTACGACCAGGCGTCCCAACAACTGGTCCTGTTCGGGGGGACCGGCACCGCCGGCATCTCGGCGAGCACCTGGACGTGGGAGGTGCCGAAGTGGTACCCGGCCTGATGCCCGAGCGCCGGCGCTCGGGCCGGCCAGCGGAGCTCAACAAGCCCGGGACCGTCCGGGTTGCTACATAGTCCTCGGCGTGCGTTCTTTTCGGCCCACAATGCCTGCGCAGCGGCCTCGTAGTTGCGACAAGTCCGGGGCCCGGCCTGATGTCCGGCACAATGCCCATCACTACAGCGCCCACCACGTCGTAACGCAGCGAGCCCGAGGCGAAGCCGGTTTGACGCTCACCGAGCTCATGGTCGTGCTCCTGATCTCCGGCATCCTGGCTGCGGTCGCCATCCCGACCTTCCTGGGGCCGCGCCGCCACGCCTTGAACGCCGAGGTCGAGACCCGCCTCGATGCCGCCGGCACCGCGCTGGGCGAGGTCTGGGCCGAGTACGGGACGTTCCAGTTGCCCCCATACGGGGGCAAGGGCGCGCTGGCAGACGCTATATCCGGCCTCGACCCCGGCTTGGTTCTCTCGTGGGGTTCTTACACGGAGGGCATCACACCGCCGGCGGCGCTCATTGTCACACTGTTGTCGCCCACGACACAGTCCACCGAAGTCGAGCTCATGGCCCTGAGCCAGGGGCACCGCTGTTTGTACCTGGCCTACAACGAGACGGCAGCGCCGCCCGGCGCTGGCACCCGGTACGGCGTCGGCCACCCGTCCAATGGCGTGTGCCAAGCCATGCCTCTGTCGTCCTCTGGTTGGCAGCGCTCCTGGGGGGCGACAGGAGCGTGAGGCGCCGCGGCATAGGTACTGGCGATGCTCCTCGATCACGAGTTGATACATAGTCCCCCGCGGCGGCCCACCCCGGGGCCGGACAACCCAAAAGGAGAGAACTTTGAGGCAACGCATCACCACAGCCCTGGCTGAGCGCCGCCGTCACGACGACGAAGCGCAAGGCCGCCCCAAGCAGGCCGGCTTCACGCTCATCGAGCTGATGGTCGTCCTGCTCATCATCGGCATCCTGATGGCCATTGCCATCCCGACCTACCTCTCGGAGCGCAACAAGGCCCAGAACACTGCGGCGCAGACCACGGACCGCAACGCCCTGACGGCCGTGCAGGCCGTCTACGCGGCGAATAACGCCTACGTCGTCCCGCCCAGCTCGACGGCCACCGGCTTCCCTGCCTACATGGCCACGCAGGAGCCAGCGCTCAAGTGGAGCGCCAGCGCAGTGAGCGCGCTCAACTCGGTGTCAGTGGCGACGTTCGACTCCGACAACACCACCGGCACGCCACAGGACCAATCGATCGTCTTGACGGCGTGGACACCGACCGGAGGCGGGACCTGTTGGTCGGTCGCACAGATCAACTACACGGGCTCGAGCTCCGGCCTGTCGCCCGGCACGTACTACAACAAGGCTGCCGCCGCCAGCGGCGGTTGCACTGCTGCCGCACCCACGACCACTACGGGCTGGGGCTCCAGCTGGGCCACAGCCGGTTAAGGACCAGCAGTGGACATCGAGCGCGCGCCACTGGGCGGGGCTGACCCCGGGGCTGACTACTCAGGTGCAGCCACCCTGGCGTCGGTACGCCTGTCCCGGGTTACCCTGGGCGGCTACTCCCCCGCCCAGGTCGAGGACCTGCGCAGGCGCGCGCTCAACACCATCGCCTACCTGGAGGCCCAGGTCGAGGCGCTCCAGGTGCAGCTCCAGGGCATGCGGGCCGCCCTGGAGGCCGGCTTCGGGCCTGTCGAGCTTGCCAGAGGGCTCGTGTTCCTCGCCAAGGCGCTGCGCGACAGCTTCGGTGAGGGCCAGGACCTCGAGCGTGCCTGGGCCGCAGAAGAACTGGCCGTCATCGTCTCGGGGCCACCAGAGGCCTCCGACGAGCATGCCCGTGTCTTCCCGTCACGGCTGGCCGAGCTCGTCGGCCCGTCGCCGGCCGGGCGCAAGCTCGTCGCCGGCCAGTTCGTGGCTGCAACTTCCTCTGTGCCCCCAGAGGTGGCAATGCCTGCGCAGCGGCCTCGTAGCTGCGACCTGCCCCGCGAGGGCCAAGAAGAAGGGTCGGAGGAGAAGTGCGCGTTCTAGGGAGCGGGCCGGGGGCCCAGAAGACAGCCGAGGCCTTGGGGCTGGAGCTGGACGAGCTACCAGCCCCGGGAGAGGCACAGTACGTCGCTGTCCTGGAAGGACCGGGCGCCTGGGCCGGCTACCAGTCCCTGGTCGAGGCCGGCGTCGCCCCCCTGGCCCTGGTCGCATGGCAGGTGCCCTCGATCGTCCTGGCGCGCCTCGCCGCCGAGTCGCCGCCACTGGTGGTCGGGGCGCCGGACGCGTGGCGGCTCCAGGTTTCCCTGGAGCAGGGCAACACCCCGGACATGATCGCCTCCCTCGAGCGCCAGGCGCGCCTGGAGGGCTATCTGGCAGTAGCACCGCAATGGCAGCGCGACGCCCTACAAGTTCGCGACCTGGCCGTCCCTGAAAGAAGGCAACCGTGACCGAGATCGAGACCCCTGGGACTGGTGCCCCTAGGAGTGGGGCCGCCGGCTTCTTCGGCGGGCCCGTCAGCCGGGAGCAGCAGGCCGACATGGAGCGCCAGCTCTGGTCAACCGGCGGGCAGCGCCAGCCGGCCCCAGCGAACACTCCACCCACCGCGGCGCCAACTACGGGCGCCCCGCCTGCTGCGAGCACCATAGAGTCGCTGTGGGCCCCCGCCGAGCAGAAAGCCGGCCCTGCCCACGCCCGGCGCCAACGAGGCCGCTTGGGCCTCGAGGTTGGCAAGCCGAGGATAGGTAAGCCCAGGGCTGGTAAGCCAGGGGCCGGGGAGGCCAAGAAAGGGCTTGTCTCTGGCACGGGCGTTGTTGTCGACGGCACGGTTGCCTATCGTGCAGTGGTCGAGGCCGGTCGGGTCGTCTCCTACCGCTCGTTCGAGGCCCCCGGCCCGACAGAAGCGCTCCGGGCAGCGCTCGAGGGCACCAAGGGCGCCAAGGTCGTGGTGCTCGGCGGCCTCCTCTTCAAGGCCGACGTAGAGCTCGGGCAGCCCAACCGCTGGCGGGCAGCGCTGGCGCTGGTCGCCGCAGGGACGTCCGCCTGGCCGGCCGCCAACATCGCCGCCGTGGCCGCTCTCACAGTAGGGGCTGGCACGGCCGAGACAGGCCGCTCAGCCTTGGCCGGTCTCGAAGGCCCCGTCCCGGAAGGTTTCTGGGGAGCGCTCGAGCGTGCCGGCGCCACGGCCCGGCCGCTGCCGTTCGTGCTCGGCGACGGGGCATGGTTTGTCGTCGGGCGGGAGGCGTCGTGGCTCGTCACGGTGGCCGAAGGGTGCCCGGGCGCCTATCGCGAGCTCCGGGCGGGGGCCAAGGCACTCCCCCAGGCCGCCTCCATGGCCGCGGTCGAGCTCTCCCGTCTCGGTAAGGCCGGCAACCGGGCCCAGGCGGCCCAACCGCCGGTGCACGTAGCTGGCGTGCCCGCCGGGCCACAGACGGCCGAAGCCCTGTCACGCGCCGGCCTGCGCACCGAGCCCCCGCCCCTGGAAGGCGTCGAGCGCTGGGATATCCCCGTGGTCGAGCAGGGCGCTGCGCTGCTCGCCGTGTGCGCTGCGACAGCCCCGGCGCCCCCACGGAGCTGGTACACCCCCCCCGAAGTCCTTGCCAAGGCCGCCGAGGCGCCAGCCAAGCGCCGGCGCGCCGCAGTCACGGGCTTGGTGACCGCCGTGGCCCTGGCGATAGCGGCGTCCGGCGTGCTCCCGATGCTGAAGGCCCGTCAGCAGCTCACGACTGCCAGCTCGGCTCTCCGGGCGGCGGCGGAGGACAAGGCGTCCGTGTCCAAGTGGGCCGGGCTGCGTGCCAAGGCCATCGCCGACGACCATATGGTCAGCCAGGTCAGGGGCTCCAACCCGTCCTACAGCGCTGCCCTGGCCCTGCTGACTGGCACTGCGCCAGCGGGGGCCAAGCTCACCTCCGTCGTGGCCACCCCGCCCGTGGCCTCCTCATCTGTGCCCGGCGCCGGGGGGCCGCAGGGAGCCGGAGCAGTCGACATGAACGTCCAGGCGACGGTCAAGAGCGCCACGTTCGGGCCTGTCGCCGCCTGGCAGAGCCGGCTGGAGGCCGTCGGGGCGTCCGTGCAGGTCTCATCGGAGTCCGTGCTGAAGGGCACGGTCAGCTTGACCATGACAGTCGCCATAGCCCCGAAGACGGGCGCCCAGGGACGAGGAGCCAGCTGATGCCCACAAAGACCCAAACGTCCAAGACAGGCCAACCCAAGATAGGGCAGTCGTCCAAGGGGACGCTCACCGGCTTCCTGTCAGCCAGCCGCAAGGCGGTCGCCCTGGTGGTGGTCGTCCTCATAGTAGCCATCGTGGTGGCTCACGTAGCGTCCGGCAAAGCCGGCGCCTGGCGCCGGGCCGCTGCGTCCGACCAGTCCCAGGCCGCTCAGGACCAGCTCGCCTACCAAGTCGGGGAGTCGGCACGGCTGCACGCCGCCAGCCTGCGCCGCTCCATCGCAGCCGCCGCCGCCGCCATCCCGGCCGGCGAGGACCAGCAGTCTCTCGTCGCCTCGCTCTCCGGGCTGGCGTCCGGTTGCGGGGCGTCGTGGTCGAGCTCATCGTGGTCGGCGGCCCCGGGCACCGCTCTTGCTGGCGCCACGGCATGGACGGTCCAGGTCAGCTTTTCAGGGACGGACGGCGCCGTCCTCTGCACGGTACGGGGCCTGCCCACCATGGCGAGGGCCGTCGGTGTCACTGACATCGACCTCACGTATGAGCCCGGCAACCAGATCCAGGCCAACGCATCACTGGACGTCTACGGGACAGTCGGGGCGAGGAAGTAATGGCAACGGCAACCGAAGTCATGGAAGGCCAGCGCGAGGCCCTGCTCAGGGCGTTGGCCGATGTCGCTCCCGGGCAGGCCGGCTACTACGCGAGCGTGGTGGACGCCGGCCTGGGGCGTGGCTACACACCCGTGCAGGCCATGTTCGAGCTGGGCCTTGCTGAAGTGGTCGAGGCGGCTGTCTGGTCGCACCTGGGCGTGGAGGTCCAGGTGGTGACCCCCGAAGAGGTGGACCTCGACGCCCTGGCCGTCTGGGGCACGGGCAACGCCAAGACCAGGCGCGCCGTGCCTCTGTCCGGGCGGCGCCTCCTGGCGGAGGACCCCGGCGACCCTGAACTGGTGCGCCTGGCCCGCTCCGTGCTCGGCGACGGGGTCGCCATGGTCGCCCCCGCCGACCTGGGCGTGCTCGACGAGCTGCTCGCCTGGGCCGAGGTGCACCTGGCCTCGAAGGAGCTGGCCGACGCCGCCGTGCAGGCCACGGCGCCCGACACCGCCCCGGTGGTGACGGCCCTGGACGACTCCACCTCCTCCTCTGAGGTCGCCCAGCTCGTGGACGAGGTGCTGCGGCGCGCCGTCGAGCAGCGCGCCTCGGACGTGCACATCGAGCCTCGCTCGAGCGCCCTCGTGGTGCGCTACCGCGTGGACGGGGTGCTCAGGGGCGAGACGTACCCGGCCCGGCTGGCGCCGTCGGTGGTCGCCCGCCTGAAGGTCATGGCCCGTGTCGACATCGCCCAGAGCCGCCGCCCCGCCGACGGGCGTTTCAGCATCCGTGCCGACGGGCGCAGTGATGGGCGCAGTGGTTTGGTGGACTGCCGGCTCGTGACCCTGCCGTCGGTATGGGGCGAGTCGGCCACGGTGAGGCTCCTCGGGACCGGGGCCGGGGTGGTGCGCCTCGACGACCTCGGGTTCTCCCCGCCGGTCGTGGCGGCCATCAGGTCCGCCCTGGCTTCGCCCTCGGGAGCGCTCTTCGTGACCGGCCCCACTGGGTCGGGCAAGACCACCACCCTCTACTCGGTCCTCAGCGCCCTTGCCACGACCGAGCGCAAGGTGCTCACGGTCGAGGACCCGGTCGAGCAGCGCGTCGAGGGCGTCTCCCAGCACCAGGTCGACCCAGCGGCGGAGTTCGGCTTCGCCACGGCGCTTCGGAGCTTCCTCCGGGCCGACCCCGACGTCATCATGGTCGGCGAGGTGCGCGACGCCGAGACCGCCGAGATGGCAGTCGCCGCCGCCTATACGGGCCACTTCGTCATCTCGAGCTTCCACGCATCTTCGGCTGCCCTGGCCCCGCTGCGGCTGGTGGACATGGGCATCTCCCCGGCGCTGGTCGCGTCCGGCCTCCATGTGGTCGTCGCTCAGCGGCTCGTGCGCAAGCTCTGCCGGCACTGCCGGCTGCCCGACGAGGGGCGTTACGAGGGCGTCGAATGGCCGGCAGGGGTTGCTGGGGCTGAAGGGACAGGGCCCCCGGAAAAGATCTGGACGGCGAACGAGAAGGGTTGCAAGCACTGCGCATCGGGCGGCAAGGGCGGCTACCGCGGGCGGGCGGCGATCGCCGAGGTCCTAGTCGTGGACGAGGCGGTGCGAAGGGTCATCGTGGCTGGCGCCTCCCCGCCCGAGATCCGCTCGTTCATGGAGTCCCAGGGGACCGGCTCGATGTGGGCCGACGGCCTGGCCAAGGTGGCCGCCGGCGAGACGTCCATGGCCGAACTGGCCAGGGTCACTTCAGAGGAGACGGAGTAAGGACAATGAGCAGCTTCAGTTACGTAGCAGTAGCCGGGGACAAGCCCGTCAGAGGCCGCGTCGAAGCCACGAGCGCCGAGGCCGCGAAGGCAGCGCTCGTCGCCAAGGGCCTCTTCGTCACCTCTGTCAAGCCCGAGGCCCACTTCTTGCAGCGCGACTTCCGGCTGCGCAAGCGCATGCGCCTGGCCGACCAGGCGTGGCTCGCCAGGCAGCTGGCGGTGCTGGCCGAAGCCGGCCTGGGCCTCCCCGCCGCCCTCGGGCTCCTCTCCCGCCAGCGCAAGGGCAAGGCCGTCGGCAACCTGGCCGACCAGATGCGCTCCGAGCTCTTGGCGGGGCGGTCCCCCTCTGCCGTCACCGCCGCTCACCAGGACGAGCTCGGCCCTCTGTTCGCGTCCATGGTGGCGGCCGGCGAGCAGTCCGGTGTCCTGCCCGTCACCCTGGCCCAGCTGGCAGGCCTGCTGGAGACCAGGGCCTCGTTGCGCAAGAAGACCCGCGCCGCTCTCACCTACCCAGCCGCAGTGGTGGTCGTGACGGGCGTCCTGGCGCTGGTCATCCTGTTCGTCATCGTGCCCATCTTCGGGAAGATGTTCGCCCAGTTCGGCGCCTCGCTCCCCGCCCCGACCCTGCTCCTACTGCATGCCTCGCACTTCTTCGTCGGCCACTGGTACGCGGTCCCGGTTCTCCTCGCCGCCATCGCCGGCCTCGGTTGGTGGGGCTCCCGCCAGGAGAAGATCGTCTACGCCGTCTCCGCCGCGTCGCTCAAGGCCCCGATAGTCGGCCCGCTACTCTCCAAGTCGGCCCTGGCCAGGGTGTCGTCGACCATCTCGACCATGATGGGGACCGGCACCGACGCTCTCACCGTGCTCTCCTACGCCGCCCAGGCCACCTCGAACAAGGTCTGGGCCACGATGCTCGGCAGGGTGCCGGACCTGCTGCGGAGCGGGCGTAGCTTCTCCGACTCGGTCACCCAGGCGTCGGCCGAGACCCCTGGCACAGACGCCAATTTCGACGTCCTGGCCCAGATGGTCGAGGTGGGCGAGCGTTCCGGCGCCACCCCGCAGGTGCTCGGGCGGCTGTCCAAGAGCCTGACCGAAGAGGTGGAGACGGGCCTGTCGACGCTGGAGAGCTCGCTAGAACCGCTGCTCATCGTGGTGGTCGGCACGGTCGTCGGGGCCATGATCATCGCCCTGTACCTGCCGATCTTCCATATCATCACGGTGCTCGGCAACCAAACGCCGCAGGGAGGCTGATGTCTATAGACGGCCCACCGCTAGCCGGCATAGGTAAGCCGATGGCCCTTGATCGCCACTTGTCCTCATCCTGGGGGGCGACGGCAGCACGGCGTCACATGACAATGCCTGCGCAGCGGCCTCGTAGCTGCGACCACATCATCACCGTCCTCGGCAACCAGACGCCCCAAGGAGGCTGACACTTGGCCAATATCGGCGGCCTGCTGGCCGAAATAGGCACGACGGACGAGATCGACCCGTTGGCGCTCAAGTTGGTGCC
>DAHWQF010000959.1 GCA_027334785.1 Acidimicrobiaceae bacterium | reverse complement strand
ACTTCACGCGCGCGATCGAGCTCGGTGCCGCGCTCGGGGCACTCGGCGCCTGTGTCGCGAATCGCGCGGCCGCGGTCGAGTCGCTGTACACGCGCAGCGGCCCGCGGGTGGTGGCGGACATGCTGCTCGCGGCGGTCGAGCGCGGGGAGCGGGCCACCGAGGCGCTGCCGGAGCATGCCAACACGCATTACACGCTCGCGCTTGTGCTCGGGCGCTACAGCCAGCGCATCTCGATCGCCGCCGCCCTCGCCAAGGGTCTGGCGGGCCGGGTGCGCACGCACCTCGAGCGTGCTCTCGCGCTCGAGCCTCGGCATGCCGAGGCGCATCTCGCCTTCGGGCTGTTCCACGCCGAGATCCTCGCCAAGCTCGGCGCGCTCACCGCGGGCCTCGCCTACGGCGCCTCGCAGCGCGAGGCGCTCGAGCACTTCCGGCGGGCGAATGCCCTCGCCCCGGACTCGCCGATCGTGCACATGGAGTTCGCCCACGGACTGATGCTGCTCGATGCGGCGCGCTATCGCGCGCAGGCGCAAGCACTTTACCGGGACGCGGCCGCGTGCAAGCCCGCCGACGAGATGGAGCGGCTCGACATCGAGCTCGCCAAGGCGGGGCTGCCCTAATCGGCAGATCCGCAGCACGCGCGCAGCGCGTTTACGCCCCCCGCTG
>DAHWQF010000958.1 GCA_027334785.1 Acidimicrobiaceae bacterium | reverse complement strand
GCCGGGCTTGTCGTGCGCCCAGCCGCCCAGCCGGTCTTCGTGGCCGAGGTGTTGGCCACCGCCCGGCCCCCTTGGACGCCCTATGGCGACCCCCGCGCCCAGGCGCTGGCCGATGGCTACGAGCTGCTGCTGTCATGTCCCGCCCGAGCAGTGGCCTCGGTCGGGGCGGGGGCACGGTGACCCGCGCCGAGGCACCGTCGCGCGACGACGGCGCGACGACAGCCGGTCATGTCGGGGGGCCGGGCCACGGGGCCGCCTCGGCAAGAACAGGGGCGGGCACCCAGCCGGTGCCAGCGCTGGCCCCGTCGCGCGACGATGGCGCGACGGTAACCTGCCCGGTCTGCCGGCGCCCGTTCTCGCCGTCTGGCCGGGCCCTCTACTGCAGCGACTACTGCCGGAAAAAGGCCTGGCAGCGCCGCCACCAAGAGCCGTCTGCCCCGGTCGTGGTCCCCCCTGCCGGGCTGCCCCGGCGGCAGGTGACCGTGTATGCCTGCGAGTCTTGTGGCACCAGGGCGCTCGGCGAGCAACGCTGCGAGGGGTGCGGCCTGTTCATGGCCAAGGTCGGCATCGGCGGCTTGTGCCCCGCGTGCCTGTTGACTGAACTACGAGGCCCGTCTCGGGCACGAACGAGGGCGTCAGGGGGCGGTCAGTGTTGGGCCGGACG
>DAHWQF010000957.1 GCA_027334785.1 Acidimicrobiaceae bacterium | reverse complement strand
CCCTCCATGGGTGCGAGGACGGTTTCCGCGGTTCGAACAGGAGACGCTGCTGGGTTTCTTGCGAAGTTCAATGAGGGCACGCACGGATGATCCCGCCGAACCGGCCGCGCAGGGGTACGTGCCGGGCGGCTGGGGTGGGGCAGGAGCTCCTACCGACTACGACCCAGGCGCCCCGACCGGGCCCGAAGGGGTAGCGGCGGCCACGGCAATCGAGGACATCGGCGACATTATGGAGTACCCTCGCGAGGTTAGGTCGCCGGTAGCAGTGCCGGTGGCTGCGACCAGGACTATGAGCGGAGGAGAGGGTACGGAACTGCCGCATTGGGCCGACCCGCCCACCGGTGAAGTGCCGAGCGCCCTTGCCGGCCCGGACGGGGACGAGATGCAGGCCTGGCACCTCCTTGGTGCGCGCGGCCTGCACTGGCGCGACGACCTGAACGGCTGGTCCAACGGGCCTGGAGTGGAAGACCTGGTGGATGAGGACGACATGCCGCTGGGCCACGACGAAGGGGCTGGTGACCCATTTTCCTTCGATGAGGACTTCGAGCGCTTGGAGCGCGAACGGTCGCAGCTGACCGGGCCGATGGCGGCTATCCATCCCGACGCCGACGCCGAGGTCGAAGATGGCGAAGTTGGCGAAGACGGCGTGGTCGGCCGCTCGGGGCCAGC
>DAHWQF010000956.1 GCA_027334785.1 Acidimicrobiaceae bacterium | reverse complement strand
GCCGGGTCCCCGACGAGGAGGACCTTGGCCCCGGCGTCGCGCGCCTGGGATACCAACCGGTCGAGGGCGAAGGTGCCGGCGAGGCTGGCCTCGTCAATTACCAGCAGCTCACCAGGGGCCAGTTGCCAACGCCGGGCCTCGGCCTCGAGCCCTGCGGCACGCTGCTCGACCGAGCGGGCGGCTGCTTGCGGGAGCTGCGCGGCGAGGGCACGCAGCCGGGCGGCCTCGGCCAAGCGCTCGGGCTCCCGGTCCACCTCGGAGAGCCACTTGGCGGTGTTCTCGGTCTCGATCCCGAGCTCTGTCCCGAGGACCTCCGCCGCCACCGCCGAGGGGGCGAGGCCCACCACCGAGCCAGGCCCCTCCACCTCCTCCCAGACGGCGCGGAGTCCCGCCATGGTCGTCGACTTGCCCGTGCCGGCCGGGCCGACGAGCACGTCGAGGACGCGCCCCGAGGTGGCGATGCGCTCGACGGCGAGCGCCTGGTCGACACTCATCCGCTCCGCCCGCCCGGGAAGCGCACGGTCGGCGACGTCGGCGACGACCCCCACCGGGATGCGTGGCGCGGTGTCGTCCCGGCCCGCAGCGAGGAGGCGGGACTCTGCGTCGAGGAGCGCCTGGGTCGTGTAGAGCGTCCGGCTCGGAGGCGCGAGGCGCGAGCTCCCGTCCGCCC
>DAHWQF010000955.1 GCA_027334785.1 Acidimicrobiaceae bacterium | reverse complement strand
GCCGTCCCTGCCCCGACAGGAGGGCTCGTCTACGCCCACACCCGCCACGCCACCTCCCGGGCAGGCGACCCATGCCCCCACGACCACGTCCTGCTGGCCAACGTCCTCCAGATGAAGGACGAGCAGGGCGGCTGGAAAGCCGCCGACACCGCTCTGTGGCGTGAGCACCTGCACGCCGCCACCATGGTCGGCCGGCTCGCTGCGGCACGCTTGGCGGTAGAGCTCGGTTACGCCATCGAGCCGGACCCTGGCCCATACGGACGGCTCGGCCACTGGAAGATCGCCGGTGTCCCCAACGAGGTTATGGACGTCCACTCCAAGCGGGGGGCCGAGATCGAAGCCGAATGCAAGCGCAGATGCGACACCTCCTACCGTGCCCGGGGCGTCGCCGCCAGCGCCACCCGCAAGGCCAAGCGCCATGTGCCCGAGGGGCAGCTGGTCGAGCGTTGGCGGGAAGAGCTGGAGTCGGTTGGATGGCCGGCCGAGCGGCTCGCTGAGGCGATCGACGTTGCAGCAGCTAGGGGCCCCCGGCCCAGCTGACCTTCGAGGACGCTCGCCGCCTTATCGCCGGAGTCCTCGCCCCCGACGGTGAGCTAGCCCGGCGGAAGGTCTTCTCCCGCCGCCACGTCGTGGTCGCCCTGGCCCCGCACCTATACGGTCAGGACCCCAAGC
>DAHWQF010000954.1 GCA_027334785.1 Acidimicrobiaceae bacterium | reverse complement strand
ACAGGTGACGTGCTGGCGATCCGGGCGCGGGGCGAGGGCGCCAGCCCGAGGCGCAAGCTCGCCTCCCTCATCGACGACTGTGTCGCCGCCATCCCCAAGGAGGCCCGACCGCGCTGTGAGCTGTGGATCCGGATCGACTCGGCCGGCTTCTCGAAGGACGCCGTGGACGCCTGTGTGTGCCACGAGGCAACCGTTACGATCACCGCCGAGCAGCACAGCGCGGTGCGCGGCGCGATCGCTGCGCTCGAGATGGGCTCGAGCACCACGGGGGCATCGGCAAAGGACGCGGATGGGTGGCGAGCTCTCCGGCTCCGAGGTCGCCGAGACCACCTATCACTTCGCCTCCCGCGACCTACGCCTTGTCGTCCGCCGCCAGCAATAGGCCCCGGCGAGCAGCTGAGCTTCGACGACCTCGACGGGTGGAGGTTGTTCGCCTGCGTCACCAACGCACCAGATGAGCACTCGGCCATTGCAAACGACTATCACCACCGCCTGCGCAAGGGCGCCTCCGAGGAAGCAATCCGACAGCTGAAGTCCGACTTCAACATGAGCCACGCCCCGGTGCAGGACTTCTTCGGCAACCGGGTCTGGTGGCCGTCTGGCGCACTGGCCTACAACGTGGCGCGCTGGCTGCGGGTGCTCGCGCCCCCCGAGCCCTTCGCGACCTGCAGA
>DAHWQF010000953.1 GCA_027334785.1 Acidimicrobiaceae bacterium | reverse complement strand
ACCGGGGCGGACACGATCGCGTGCACGTTCGGGTTGCCGGCGAAGAGGCTCCTGAACCACACCGACACGGTCGGGCGGTAGTTGTAGCCGGCCCCCAGGAGGTTGACGACCGTGGTCATCGCGAAGCCGAGGACGATCTCGATGAGCAGCAGGATCAAGATGAACCAGTCCACCGGGCTGGTGGTGGCGCGGACCCGGGTGACGAAGATCCGCCGCCCTGCCAGGATGGCGACGCCGACGAGCACTCCGACGACGGCGACGGTGCCCGCAGCAGCCGCGAACCACCGGTAGACGGGCTCGGAGATGCCGATCGCCTTGGTCCACGAGGCAGGGATGAGTGCCCCGATGACGTGCCCGCCGATGGCGAGGAACGTCGCGTAGTGGAAGATCGGCCCGCCCCACCTGAGCCAGCGCTTCTCCTGGAGCTCGGTGGAGCGCGTCGTCCATCCGAACTGGTCGTAGCGGTAGCGCCAGACGTGGCCGATCACGAAGATCGCGAGCGCGACGTAGGGAATGACCGCCCACCAGAAGATCTCGAGGCCTGAGGCGCCGTTCATCGTCTCGCCGGTCCCAGGGTCACGCCGACGCCGAGGACCTCGGGCGGGGCGAAGGGCTCGAGGCCCACCTTCTCCGACGGCGGTCCCTCTGCCCGATATCGGTGCAGTGCCTGGCG
>DAHWQF010000952.1 GCA_027334785.1 Acidimicrobiaceae bacterium | reverse complement strand
AGATCCTGGGTGAGACCGAGGGGTTCTTGAAGCTGGTCTTCGACGCCCACAGCGGCCGCTTGCTCGGGGCCCAGGTGGCGGGCGTAGACGCCGCGCAAGTTATAGCGCCGCTGGCCCTTGCTCTAAACGAAGGGCTCGACGCCCGGGCGCTGGCCGAGGTCGCCTTTCCCCACCCGATGATCTCTGAGGGCATCAACGAGGCTGCCCGCCAGGTCATCATCTAACACCCTGCGACCGCTAAACGTCCACTTGGTGCGCGCTCGGGCTAGGAGGGTGGTGTCTTTCGCGTGGTGACGAAGGGCCGGACGCCACGTTGAGCCAACTGGTCCGAACCCTGTAGCACTGGCCTGGGGACCAGCTGGGGACCAGTACGCTTGGGCACTTGTTCGGCGCGCTCGCCCCCTGGGGGGCGAGCGCAACGGGGGGAGGTAGTTAACAGGCCGAGAATTCGCGCGCAGCAGGCAGCTGTGCGAGAATTACAAGTGTGAAGTTCGCCAGATTTGCTTGGAGCGAGCGGTGAGCCTCGGACTGGCCGAGCGCCAGGGAAACCTGCTCGACGACAGCAGCCGGTTCTGCGAGAGGTCGTTGCCGGAGAACTGCATCTACTCGGTGCTGCACCGCGAGCGGGACAAGCTCTTCCCAGACGACGGCGATAATGGGTTGAGGAGGATAT
>DAHWQF010000951.1 GCA_027334785.1 Acidimicrobiaceae bacterium | reverse complement strand
CTCCCACGGTCAGTTTGGACAAGAGAGGCCCGGTGGCCGCGCTCGCCATGACGGACGCGGCCACGCCGACAGCGAGGAAGATGCCGAGAGCGCTTACTGGCTCGTGGAGGCTGACCCGGACGGACGGCCAGAGAAGCCCGAGGGTGGAACCAGGTAAAGCGACGCCGAGGTAGGTAATGCAGGAAAAACGAAACGCGCGCACAGTGATGACTCCTTCGAGGAGAGGGACGCGCCGAACTCACGGGCTCGGGCGCGCCATATTTGGGACCCAAAAGGGCAGGTTCGCTGTGCTGCGATAAGGGGCAGCACGCGATGACAGGCCAATAAGCCGCTATGGCGTCAACGCGTGCTTGGTTGCCCGGGCACCTCAGCTCCCTCGAAGTGTTCGCTTCCTGCCACCGAGGTTAGCCTGACACAGGACCTCGTTCAAGAACCCAGGTACTCGTCCCACGACGAGCCTTGGCATGTCCCTCGGAGCAGCCCGGTCATTAATCGCACGAGGTGACGCCCAGCGCCTTGTCGCGGCCGACGGTCACCTCCACGTACCACTTTCCGTGGCGGTCCTGGTATACGCCCTCAGGCTTGGTCGGCATCCTCGAGAACCTCCGCGGGACGGTTGGTTCTCAGAAGGTTCTCGGCGGTCACCGTTTGGCTGCCACGGTCGCATGCTCCT
>DAHWQF010000950.1 GCA_027334785.1 Acidimicrobiaceae bacterium | reverse complement strand
AATGTGGACATCGAGGGTGCAGAGTGGCGCCGTCAGCTCGAAGGCCTGAGCACGGATGTGACCGCTTGGACGGGGAACGACACCCGTCTGCTCGAACTGGGCGAGGACGAGGTCCAGCGGGGCCTGGAGGGTGGTGAGCCCGTGCTGGCCGATGTCCGGGACGAAGGCGTCGTCCTCTACGGACAAGCGGCCTACCTCAGCGCGGCGCCGCGCAGGAGGCGTGCAGGCCGTGGCTGAGACGAAGCGCTGCACCGCGGCGGTTCGTACGGGCCGGATGGCGAAGGCCAGCTAGAGGAGCTCCGGGGGGAGGGCTCGAACCTCCAAGCATCCGGATCCAAAGTCAGCCACCGTAGGTCTGTTCCCATGGCTATAGAGAGCCTGAGCTGCTGTTTTGTGCTGAGTGATCGGGCTCAGAGGGCTCCCGAACGGGGCAACTGGCGGCAGTTGTTGCCCAAAAAGTTGCCCAAAGAAGGTCGAGCACGGATGTTTGGGCCGACCTCAGTCCTGGGGATTCTTGGTCCTATTGCCTCGCGCGATGGGCGTTGAGGGCCATCGGCCCGATTGTTCTCAAGAATGCAGTGGCCGTACAATGGACGTACAGAACGGGAGGACGACTATGAACACGGTATCTCGGCGCCGGAGCCGGCGCATGGACCTGCGGACGACGCCAGAA
>DAHWQF010000094.1 GCA_027334785.1 Acidimicrobiaceae bacterium | reverse complement strand
TCGGGCGAGCGCTCGAGTTCGGCGAAAGGCGCTATGTCGGCCCGGCAGCGTTCCGCCTCGGGGTGCGCCGTCTCCAGCAACAGCGTCTGGTCAGACTGAACGATAAGAGGCCCGTCGCTCATAACAAGAACTCCTCTTTGTTGGTGAGCATCGTCACCCGGCCCTGGTGTCGCCGAAAAGGGAGGGGTGCTCGGGCTGCCTGTCTGCCCCTCTAGCCTGGCCGGCCGTCATGGAGCCGGCTTTTCCACGAGGGACGGGGGTGGAACGGAGGCGCTCGGCGAGGTCGTCGAGGTCTTGTTCGGTAGTGGGGGCATCGGTGGCGGCCATCATGACCACGAGCTTGGCCACTTCGGCGGGGAGCCCGGTCACACCGGCGAGCAGGTCGGGGTCGTCGAGGATCTCGGCGAGCAGCTCCTCGTCGGTCTCACCCGGCTCTTTCAGATCCTTGAGCTGCTCGAGCAGCGCAGAAACAGGGTCCCAGTCGTCATCGCGAGGACTTGGCGCGGCGCCGTCGGTTTGCCTGGGGCAGGCCCGGGTGGAAGGGGCTCGGGTGGCCGGTGGCCGGGTTATGGCGAGTGTCCCATCGGCTGTTTCGGACGCCGGCAAGTAGCCCGCCTTGGCCAGCGCGCCGCGGAGCTCTTGGGGTGGTCGTTCGCTCACCGCCACCGTGGGGGCAAGAGGGCGGAGGCGGAGCGTGACGAGCCGCCTGTCCTTCAGGACCTCGGCCAAGAGCACCTGGTCCTCGCAGCGAACGTAACTGGAGGCCGTGCCAACACGAGCCCGCCCGTAGCGTCGGCCGAGGTCGTCGACGAGGTAGGAGAGGGCCTGGGGGACACCGCCCGGGGCATGGTCGGCCAAGAACCCTTGGATCTCCTCTGCTTTCCGGCCGGCGTCGAATCCCCGCCGGAGGGTCGCCTCGCTGAACCGCCAGACCGTGGCGTTGCCGGTCGACTCGACGTCGGCCATGAGGTCGAGCTCGGACCGGAGGGCAGGAGCGGGCTCGCCTGTCGCGGTGGCGGTCAAGTCCGCTTGGAGGATCACGGTGTCCACCACGGCCGGGGCTAGGCCGGTCAAGAGCTTCTTGGCGCCTTCGGTGTCGCCGCCGGCGATGGCCTGGCCGAAGCTGCTCAAGGCACCTCTTGCGCAAAGGCCCAACATGGCCGCCTCTTCGAGGATCCAATGGACGAGCTCCGCCGGCGAGGCGTCTTCCAGCTCCCAGCTGCTCGGCCGGCGCCAGTCCGCCAACCGGGCCACGCTTTCCAAGTCCGCTCGACGGCCTGGGCCGGCACCGGCCAGCACGTCGAGTACGAGCACCCTCTGCATCACCGCGCTCGGGCTGGGCGTCGTTTCGGCCAACGGCGGGGCGGTTTTACCGTCTTCGTCCTTGGACCCCGCCACGCTCAGGTGCCCGCGTCCCATGAGCCAGGCCGATGCCAGCTCCGTCCACTGATCGACTGAGGAGAGGCCTTTCCAGGCGTCGTACTCGTTGGTCGGCGCCGCCCATCCCAGGGTTCCGTCCGCTGACACCAGGCCGGCGGCGCCGGCCAGTTCGATCAAGCGGGCCGCGACCTCCTCCTCGCGAGCGAGCAGCTTGGCCACCCTGCGAACCTCTCTGGCCCCAACGCCGCCTGCTTGGAGCAGCTTGGCTGGCAGCGAGCTCCAGGCCTCGCAAAGCGCGCCCACGCCTTTTACGAGGTCCAAGGCGACATGCGCGGCCTCCCCGTCTACCTCGTCTTGGTCTACGAGGCCAGTGAGCGGCTCGGGCGGGCGCAGGCTGAAGGAAGGGAAGAGCCGGCCTCCTCGCAGTGCCACGGCCGCCTCGCGGGGCATGACTGCCGTCGAGAAGTCGGTACCGACCAGGAGGCCGCGTTGGAGGCACCAACCCATTGGGTGCGTGTCCCTACCGGACACGGCGGCGACGCCGTAGGTGATGTGGTACTGCGGCCAGATGTGGGCAGCGTTTTCGACTAGATCAGCCGCACCGCGAGGGGCCTGCTTGAGGAGCGAGGTGAGCAGCCCACGGTCGGAAAGAGCCTTCGTGAGCCGGCGGAGCAGGTCCTCTTTGTTGCCATTGCCCGACAAGCCCAACCCTCGCGCGACCCGGGCCAGCTCGCTGTTGCTCCGCCGCCCGAGCAGCTTGGCCGCCGGCGGGCCGAGGTGGCAAGGCCACTCCAAGGCGTGTAGCAACCCAGGGTTGACCACGAGCTCGCCTTGGTCTTGGCAGAGCACCATCCCGGCCAGGCGTAGCGACTCCAAAAGGGTGGTGAGGTCCTCGGGGCTGCAACCCAGCGCGCCGGCGAGGGAACCGGTCCTGGCCGGCGCGGGGAGGGCGCAAAGGGCTTCGAGGACCTGCCGTGTAGCCCGGTTAGCGCCCTCGAAGAACATGCCGGTGCTCGCCGGCGAGACCATCATCCCGGCGAGGGCGGCCAAGTCCCTCGGGCGGGAAAGCGCCAAGTCGGGCCGAGCCCGGAGGAGCAAGCCGAGGTCGTCACTGGAGGCGGCCATGAGGGCTTGGAGCCATGGTTCGGGCGCTTCAGGTACGTGGGTGAAGGAAGGCATCAGGGGCATGGGACCTCCCGGTTGAGCAGACCAACGAGACGTTTCGGGGGCTGTTGGCGACCGTAGCACGGCGCCGGCGCCAGGTCGCGGATGCCCTCTGGCCGACCAGTACGGGCTGGCTGGCACCGTAGAGTGCTGGCGTGCTCTACCTGAGCTCCCAGCCCGAGCTCGACCACCACGACACCGGGGCCCATCACCCTGAGCGCCCCGAGCGGGTCCCCGCCGCCCTCGAGGGGATCCGCGCCGCCGGCCTGTCGGATGCTGTCGTGGCACTGGCGCCGAGGACCGCCACGCGCCAGGAACTGGAGCTCGCTCACTCGCCCCACTACTTGGAGGCGATCGAGGAGCTGTGCCAAGCCGGCGGCGGGCAGCTCGACCCTGACACGGTGGCGAGCGCCGGCTCCTGGGCGACGGCGCTCCGGGCGGTCGGCGGGGCGCTCGAGGCGGTGAGCACCCTCCAAGCCCACGGCCGGGGCGTCGCCTTCGTGGCCCACCGCCCTCCCGGCCACCACGCCACGGCCGACCAGGCGATGGGATTCTGCCTGCTCAACACGGTGGCGGTGGCGGCGGCCTGGCTCGCCGAGCAGGGTGAGCGCGTGCTGGTGCTCGACTGGGACGTCCACCACGGCAACGGGACCCAAGCCATATTTTGGGACGACCCGAGGGTGCTGTACGTCTCGACCCACCAGTCGCCCCTCTACCCCGGTACGGGCTCGGTCGAGGCCACGGGCGGGCCGGCAGCGCCCGGCATGACGATCAACCTGCCGCTGCCGCCGGGCGCGACAGGCGACGCGATCCTTTATGGCTGGGAGGAAATCGTGGCCCCGGCGGCGGCGGGCTTCGCCCCCACCTGGGTGCTGGTCTCGGCTGGGTTCGACGCCCACCGAGGGGATCCATTGGCCAACCTGTCGCTCTCCGCCGGCGACTTTGCCGCCCTCGCCCTGCGGGCGCGGGACTTCGCCCCCGGCCCGGGCCGGCTCGTTATCGTCCTGGAGGGAGGTTACGACCTGGACGCGCTCACGATGAGCACCGGTGCCGTGTTGTCGGCTTTGCTGAGCGGCAAGTACCGTCCCGAGGCACCGACATCCGGCGGGCCCGGGCGCGAGGTGGTAGAACGCGCTCGACGGGCACGGGCAGCGCTCGAGCTCTAGGCACGGTGCCGCTCAGGCCCTCGCTGCCGGGCGCCGGCGCTCTGGCTTTGGCGGCGAGGGCGATCCCCGCTTAGAGCTCACAACGGTCGGGGCATGCTACGCGCGGCCTGGCCGCGCGTAGCATGCCCCGGGAGAGGCTGCAACTGTGACCCGACTGTGACCAACGAGGACCTGCCGTTCGTGGCTCGCAGGGTGGACTGGGCGGACGCCGGCTTGGTCGAGGGCACCGAGGTGCTGTTGTGGCCGGCCGCCAGCGAGTCCGACGCAGCCGGCGGGGTGCTCCCGGCCGGTTCGGAAGGGCTGGCTGCCGTGCTCTCCTGGGTGAGGCCCAAGGTGGTCCGCTTCGAGACGGCCTCCCCGGAGCCCCTCTCCGAGCTCCTGTTGGCGAGCACGCTGGCCGTGGGGGGGCCGGCTCGGTTTGTGGTGCGCAAGTCCTACCAGATCGGCAGCACGGCCGTGTGTGAGCCTCCCCGGGAGATCTATCTCGTGGAGCGGCGCGAGCTGTTCAGGGTGCTGGTGGCGGCGCCAGTGTCGGTGTGGGCAGAGCAGGGTTCGTGCTCCGCGCATTCGCTCGACTGTTCGGCGGGAGGTGTGAGGGTCTACCTGCCCTGGCCGGTCGGCAAAGGAGCAGAAGCCGTGGTCGAGCTCGAGCTCAGCCCGGGCGAGAGGCTCCGGGCTGTGGCCGCGGCCCGGCACTGCTCGCGGGACCTCGACGGGCCCTGGGTGACCGGCTTCGAGTTCGTGAGCCTGCCCCCGGCGGGCCGGCGCCAGCTGAGCCAGTTCCTCGTGCGCCAGGAGCGCCGGCTCATGCCTCGGGTCAAGTCGTTCACCCTCGTGGAATGCCGTTCGCATGGGAGAGCCGCCTTCACCGAGGGGCTGGCAAGCGAACTGTCGCCGGGCGCGGTTGTCCTCGACCTCTACGAGGCGCACGCTCCTGGGGATGCCATGGAGGTGAAGCTCCAGCTCCGCCGCCAGAGCTTTGGTTTTTCGGGACGGGTGGTCGCTTGTACCGCCGTGGCCGACGGGAGCCACAAGCCAGTCCGCCACAGGGTGACGGTGTGCCTCGAGGCGCCGGGCGACCCCCAGGAAGAACAGGTCAGGGAGGCGTTGCGGGACCTCGCCCTGGAGAACCTGGCGTCGGGCTAGGGCTGGGGTAGGCGCCCGCCAAGTTCTCGTTGGCGGCGGGTGCGGGCTTGGGCCGGGCGCGCCGAGCCTCGAGGACAGCCCAAAACGCGAGCAAGAAGAGCGCCGCGGTCGCGCCCAGGTCAACGTACCAATAACCGGTCAGTGAAACGCTGGAGGCCGAGAGGTTGACCGCCGAGGTGGAGGGGGTGCCGAGCAACTTTGATATCGGCTCGCTGACCTGCACGATCCCGGATATGACCTGGGACGCGAGGGCTATGGCCGTGCCCGCGATGGCCCAAGCGCCGACCACGGCGTCGCGCCAAAAAGCGGCTGTGACTATGGTGCAGCCGATGGCCAGGCCGGCCACGACTTCACCGGCCATGATGGCAGCTGGCTGGTTGAACGCGTTGCCGAGGTTGATGTCCCTCACTTGTCCGGTGGCGTAGACGAGGTGGTAGTGGTCCCAGCTGGGCCAAAAAGCAGCGACGGCAACGATGGCAACCATCACCGACAACAGGGCTCGCACCGGCGAGATGATGGCCGGCCTCGGCCCTGGGTAGGCCGCCTTTGAGGCGGGCGCGGGGTACGCCGGCGGCGAGGCGGGCCCTGGGTAGGCCGCCGGCGGCGAGGCAGGCCCTGGGTACCCCGCCGGCGAGGCGGACGCGGGGTACGCCGGCTGGGAGTATCGCTTTGAGAACGGCTCCTCCTGGGCGGTGCGGGCGTCGTTTGCCCCCGGCGGGGTCGTGCCGGCGCCGTAGAGCACGCCGGCGAGCCCGCAGGCCAAGCCGGCGATGGCGAACCAAATGCCGGCCGCGCTCCCGTCGGAGACCTGGAACCCGATCGTCAGGTCGGTCACGATGAGGCCGACTTCGACCGCGCCGAGACCTGCCCCGAGCGCCACGCCGCCCCTCGGCGACCACCGGGTGAGAACCGCCAGTGCCGCCAGCGCCCAGCCCACTTCGAGGCAGATGTAGACGGCGGTCTCGTAGGGTATGTCTACGACAGGGGTGGCGGGGCTGCCCGGGTAGGCCGGGAACATGGCACCGATGTGCAGGCCCACGCTCGCCGCCAGGAGGCCGCCCGCCACGAGCGTCGCCGGCCATGTAGGGCGTGGGCGGCTACCGGCCTTCGACGTTTGGCCTGGCGTTGGGCGCGGTACGGGCTGCGTCTGGAAAGGCAGGGTTGCCACCCGCTCACTCGGCCATGGAGGAGACATGCTCACGAACTCATCTTGGCCCAGTTGTCCCTCCTGGGGGCCGACCGGGCCCGAGAGGTACTTGATTTTTCTCAGGTTCTCAGAGGTTTCTCATGAGCTGGTATACCCCGGCCAGGTCGTCGTTGGCCTTTTGTGGCAGGGGTACCGGACCGCCGAGGGCGCGCGCCCCCCAGGCGATCTGGGCCGTGCGCTCGACAAGGGCCACGATGTGAAGGGCCTTGGCCGGGGTCGGTCCAACTGCGACCATGCCGTGGTTGGCGAGGAGGGCCGCCCCTCGTCCCTCGAGGGCCTTCACGGCGTTTTCGCCCACGGCGGGCGAACCCGACATCGCGTACTCGGCGCAGCGCACATCACCGCCGGTGTACATGGCTAGCTCGTCTACACAGGCGGGGACGCCCTGGTGGGCGCAGGCGAACATCGTCGCCCACACGGGGTGGGCGTGGATCACCGAGCCGATGTCCTCGAAGGCGCGGTAGCAGGCCAGGTGCAACTGGATCTCTGAAGTCGGGCTCCGGCCCTCGGTTTTTTCGATTACGTCGCCGTCCGGGCCGACCAATACGAGGTCAGAGATGGCCATTTCCTCGTAGCTGACTGACGAGGGTGTGCAGACGATGTTGCCGTCTTCTAGGCGGGCCGAGATATTACCGGACGTGCCTTCCACCAGCCCTTTGTGGAGCATTTCCTTGGCGGTTGCGAGGACCGCCTCATAGGCGTGGGTGACGCTTTTCATCTCGCGAGTACCTCCGGGTTGACGACGTTGTGCGGGTACTGGCCGGCGAAGAGGAGCTCGAGGTCGTCGGCCACCATCTGTGCCCCCCTCGCCTCGGTTTCGGCGGTGGCACCGCCTATGTGGGGGGTGAGCACGACGTTCGGCATTGACGCGAGCGGGTGGCGCTCGGGCAGTACCTCCCCCTCGAAGTGGTCGAGGGCGGCGCCGCCCAGGTGCCCCGACTGGAGCGCCTCCACCAGGGCGTCCATGTCGTGGAGCTTGGCCCGGGCGGTATTGAGGAAGAGGGAGCCGGGACGCATCCAGGCAAACTGTTCCCGGCCGAAAAAGCCGACCGTCTCTGGGGTCACGGCCGCGTGCAGGGAAACGAGGTCTGCTCCGCGGACGGCCGCCTCCATGTCGTCGCCGGCTTCGGCCACGTAGGGGTCGTAGGGCTCGACGTCCATGCCGAGCGCCCGGAGGCGCCAGGCAAGCGCGCGCCCGACGGCGCCGTAACCGATCACGGCTGCCCGCCGGCCGGCCAGTTCGAAGCCTCGGAAGCGCTGGTAGGGGATCGTGCCGTCCCGGAAGACCTCGTTTTGACGGACGTCTCGGTCTGCTGGCAGGACATGGCGGGCAAGGGCGATGGCCAAGCCGAGGGCGAGCTCGGCGACCGCGCCGGCGTTGCGGGCCGGCGTGCGCAGGACGGGTATGCCGGCCGAGGTAGCGCCGGCCACATCCACGTTGTTGGGGTCCCCGCGGGTCGCGGCCACAGCGAGGAGGGGGAGATCCCACACCGGGCCGCTCACAAAGTCCGCTTCGACCACGGCCACATCGGCGCGCTCTTTTTCCAGACGTTCGGCCAGGGCGGGACCGTCGTAGAGCTTGAGCGGCTCCTGTTCGATCCACGGCTCGTAGACGACTTCGGCTAGCTCCTTCAACTTTTCGAACCCGGGGCCTCGCATCGGGGCGGTCACGAAGGCGCGGTGCCTCGCGGTTCCCTGGTGGCGCGGGCCGCGCATCGGTTCGGTCATGAGCGCGCGCTGCTTGGCGAAGTCATGGGGGCGGTAGCCACGTTTGTAATACTGTCCGAGCATGACCGGGCAGTCCCAATCCGCTGGCGAGGCCCGGTCGTCCGCCGGCGAGTCGTCGCTGCCCGCTGGCGAGGCTCGGCCCTCTGCCGGCAAGTCGCCGCTCTGCGTCGGCATCGACATCGGCACGACGGCCGTCAAGGCCGTGGTCGTCGACGAGGACGGCAACGTGGTAAGGCGGGCCCGGCTGCCGAGCGCTTTGTCGGTAGGCCCGGGCGACCGGTTGGAACATGACGCCGTTTTCACCTGGTGGGAGGCTCCTCGGGCTGCCCTCAGCGCTCTGGCACGGGGCCTTGAGGCGAGGGGGCCAGGTGGCTCAGGGGGTCGAGAGGTCGCGCAGGAAGTCGAAGCGGTTGCCGTCTCGGCGATGATGCCCTCGATTGCTCCCGTCGACGGGCGCGGTAAGCCGCTCGGCGCAGGCCTGCTCTACGGGTCGGCTGGCCCGGCTGGCCCAGGCGACCCAACCTCGAGCGACGAGATGGCGCGGCTCGCTGCCCTGGCCGCCTCCGACTGGCCGGGCGCAATGGGGTACTGGCCGGCGCAGGGGGTTGCCAATGCCTCGCTCGGAGGCCAAGGCGTCATTGACTTGGCCTCCGCCTTCGCCGCAGGTTCCCTGTTCAATGGGGCGGGTTGGGAGGAAGGGGCCAGCCAGGCGGTGGGGCTCAGCGCCGCTCACCTGCCCCGGGTCGTCGTTTGGGGGGAGGCGGTGGGCGAGTTGGACCTGCTCGGCGAAGAGCGCCGCCGTGCTCAGGTGGTGCTCGGGACGGGTTCTGTCGACGGGCTGTGCGAGCAACTGGTAGCCGGCGTGAGCGCGCCGGGTGACGTGCTCATTACGCTCGGGTCCACCTTGGTGGTGTGGCTTTGTGTACCCGGTTGGCCCGAGGAGGTCCCCGCTGGGCTGTGGAGGGTGCCACACCTGGCCGGCGGGATGGCCTTGGTGGGAGGGGCCAGCAATGCCGGGGGCCTCTGGGCGGACTGGGCCGACAGGGTGCTACGGGCCGCCGGCGAGGAGAGCGGTGCTGAGCGCGGCGCCAGTTCGTCAGGGGCGGGCGGCTGGCCGGGAACGAGCCACGTGCCTATCACTGGGGCGGGCGGTTGGCCCAGGGCTGGCGGCGTCTCGAGACTAGGGACTGGAAGTCCCGCCGGCGAGGACAGCCAGGCCGGGGAGCCTTCGCCATTCGGGGAGTTGTCGCCGGCCGGCGTGCCTGTGTGGTGGCCCTGGACGCGAGGCGAACGGGTGCCCTGGCACGACGCGTCTTTGCGGGTCGGGTTGTCCGGCGCTCACCTCTCACATGGGCCGGCACACCTTAGAAGGGCGGTGTTCGAAGCCACCGGCTTCGTGGTCCGCCACATAGTCGGTCTGGCGAGCGCGTGCGGGACGGCGCCGCGCCGCTACGTCGTGACTGGGGGCGGCGTTGTGAAGAAGGAGTGGCTGCGAGCTCTGTGCGAAGTACTGGGGGCGCCGGTGCTCCCGATGGCCGTGCCGGAAGGAGCAGCGCTTGGGGCTGCCTTCCTAGCACGTATGGCGGCGGGGCTAGAGACCTCGCTCGCAGACGCCGGCCGCTGGTCACGCTGGGCTGCACCGGTCGAGCCGCGCCCAGAGTGGGCAGAGGCCGCCGGCGAACGCTACGAGCGCTGGGCCGAGGGCCTGCCGGCACGCGGGCCGGCATACGGGCGCTAGGGCCGTCCCGAGCTGGCGCCCGGCGCGGCCGCGATCAGGGTCGCCCCGGGACCCGTGGGCAACGGGGAGACCGCCGCGCCGGGAAGCGCCTTCCCATCGGCCGGTGTTCGGTCCGGGAGCGTCCGCATGGAGGAGGAATGACCCAGTC
>DAHWQF010000949.1 GCA_027334785.1 Acidimicrobiaceae bacterium | reverse complement strand
CTGACCTGGAGAAGCGGGAGGTGGCCGCGCGGGAACGCCTCAAGATGCTCGTGGCCCGGGAGGAGAAGCTGAGGAACGACGAGGAGGTGCTCCGGGACCGGGAGGCCCACATCCTATCGCAGGAGGAAGGCTGGGCCGAGCTCAAACGCAGCCAGGAGGAGGAGCTCCATCGCCACCGTACGGAGGCCGAGGCCCTGGCGACCCAGGCTCAGACCCAGCTCACCGAGCTCCAGGAGCGGCACACCCGGCTCGATGCCGTGGAGCGCAACCAGAAGGCCAACCACCAGTCCCTCGCCCAGAAGGAGAGCGAGCTCAACGAACGGGAAGGGGTGCTGGTCCAGCACGAGACGGAGTTCCACCGCCGGGAGAACCTGGTCCGGGACACCGAGGAGCGCCAGGCCCGACGGGCCACCGAGCTCGAGGCCCTGTCGCACTCCCTCCGCGACCGGGAGGCCACCGTTCAGGGACGCGAGCGGGACCTTGCCCAGCACGAGGCCGCGCTGAGGCAGCAGCGCGAGGAGCTCGAGAAGCGCCGGAGCGCCCTCGAGGGTCGGGAGAGCGAACTGCTCCAGCATGCCCAGACCCTGCAGGTCCACGAGGCCCAGATCGAGGCGCTGGAGGGTCAGCGCTCGGAGGCCCGGAAGGCGCTGCGCGAGGCGCATGAAGGGCTCCAGA
>DAHWQF010000948.1 GCA_027334785.1 Acidimicrobiaceae bacterium | reverse complement strand
AGGGCGGACGTATCGCCGAGGCAGTAAGGACTTAGCGCCACGCCGCCTGCCGGCGGTCGGGATCGGCTAGCGGGTCTTCATGACCACGCTCAGCGAGCAGGGCTCGGCGGCGGCGGTCGAGAGCCAGGACCTCCTCGAGCGCGGCGTCCACTGTGGACTTAAGGGTCGTGGTGCCTAGAAGGTCCCGCACCCGGGCCAGCTTCTCGTCGTCAACTTCGATCAACCGCTTCGTCACAGCCACCAGGATATCCGACTGAGCGATACGAGATATCCCGTTCTTGCCTGAACGCGGCGGTTTTGACCGTCCGGCGCCTCGGCAACTCGTCGAGCAAGGTGGAGAAGCTGTGGAGCGTCTTGCCGGCCTCGTCGGCACCCCTTCTGATCTGATTGCGTTGGGATGGTGAGGGCGACAAAGAACAACCCCGCGGATTTGCGGGGTTGTCTGTGGTTACGAGGCCTGGGCCTGGTACTCCTCGATGGCATCGGCTGGGATATGGGCGATGCCGTTCAGCATCACGTAAGGGATCTTGGGCTTGTAGACCAGCCTCAGCAGCTCCTTGGTCGGGATGCCGAGCTGGCGTGCCGCCTGGGCGGCTCTGAGCGGTGCGGTTTCAGCCATCGGGTCCCCGTCCTCATCAAAGCTCTCGGAGCTGATACGTCGTCGCCGCGTCGTCCAC
>DAHWQF010000947.1 GCA_027334785.1 Acidimicrobiaceae bacterium | reverse complement strand
AGGTCACTGGTCGATCGAAAACGGCCTGCACTGGGTCCGCGACGCGACAATGCGCGAGGACGCCTCGAAAGTCCGCTCCGGATCGGCACCGAGAGCGCTTGCGACCATGAGAAACCTCGTGATCAGCGTGCTCCGCCTCGCCGGCGCTACCAACATCGCGAAGAGCCTCCGGTCGATCTCCCGCACGCCGGAGCTCGCGTTCACGCTCCTCGGCCTGTAGCCGGGAGCCTTCCCCTTCGCAGGCCGGCTCGTTTCGGCGAGCTCTGCCTTGACGCGCCTGCAGCACGGCTCGCCGCGGCCTCCCCGTGCTCAGCGACCCCCTGGCACAGTGATCCTGCGCCATTGACCCGCTCCGGGACGTGTACGTGTAACTACAGCAGTGCAACTTTGACCAACTCCCTGGGCCCCTCGAACGTCCAGGACCCCCCCAATCATCGCCCCAACCAAGCGCCAGCGACGGGCCAGCCCGCTCTCCAGGCAGGGGGGCGGGGCCCCGTGCCATGCTAAAAACGAGATCAGCGAGCCGTCTCAGGTTTAGAACGACATCGAGCGAGGGGCCCCGCCCACGACCGACCACTACACCTCCAACAGGGCACCCGTCCGGACGGACCGAGTCCCTATAGAGGGTGAGACGGAAACCCCCTGGGCTGGCGTCGCTGGCGCTGTTATGGGCACCGGT
>DAHWQF010000946.1 GCA_027334785.1 Acidimicrobiaceae bacterium | reverse complement strand
TCCCCTTCCCCCGGCAGGCCGCCTGCTGGTGCCAGGCCGGCCGCCGCAGCTCGATCACGCCCCCGCACGGTAGCGGGGCGCCTCATGCAGGCGATGACCTTGTTATGAGGAGGGTTGAGCCGCTAGCGCTCGGGAAGCCACGCTTGCCACCTGTCGAGCAGCATCTCTCGGGCAAGTTCGGGATCATCCGATTCCTCCGCTCGCCGCAGCTCCTCGAGCTGCTCGTCTGTGAGCGGGTCGAAGGTGCCGGCCGGGTTCGGAGGGTAGCGGAAGCCTGCTCGGAGGAGGTACTCAAGCTCGACGATGCGCCGCTTGGCTTCGGCAAGCTCTTTCTGGAGCCGGTGGTAGCGCTCGGGCAGCGTCGGGTCAGCGAACCCGGCCATGTACCGCCAGTCCTCGCGGAGCCTGGCTTCGCGGCGCTCGGCTCGCCGGACTCGGTCGCGCAGGTCGCGCTCGGAGGAGGGTGCCGGCCCCGGCGGGAGCTTCGGCACCGGCTGCCCGGCTTGCCGAAGCCGGTAGTTCTTCGCCCGCTGGGCGGGGGTCAGCGTCACGGACCGATCATAAGTTCGTGACGGCGCTCTCGTCACGAACTCACGGCTGGTCCGTGACGGGCACGGGGCGGAGTTGGGGTTTGCCGAGCCGGCCGCCGCAGCTCGATCACGCCCCGCACGGTAGCGGG
>DAHWQF010000945.1 GCA_027334785.1 Acidimicrobiaceae bacterium | reverse complement strand
GAGGCGTGTACACCGATTTCGCGGCCTTGCCACGCCTCCTGAAGGCGGCCGGGGTGAGGGAGGTGACCGGCTCGGTGGTCGGCGACGCCAGCCGCTACGACTCGCTCAATACCGTGCCGGGCTGGCCGGTCAGGTACGAGCTGCAGGGAGACGTCGGGCCACTATCGGCCCTCGGCCTCGACGACGGATTCGCAGAGGCGGGGGCGCCGGTGCCCGAGGGTGCCCCGCCTCCTGTTCAGGCCGCCGGCGTGCTCACGGACCTGCTGCGCAAAGCCGGCATCGAGGTGGCCGGCCTCCCTCGAGAGGGCAAGGCGCCGGCGCAGGACAAGGTCATCGCCACCCTGGTCTCACCACCGCTCAAGTCCGAGCTCGGCGAGATCCTGCGCGAGAGCGACAACACCGCCATGGAGCTGCTCACCAAAGAACTGGGGCGGGTGCAGTACGGCACTGGTTCCACTGCTGCCGGCACCAAAGCGGTGAGGGCGGACTTGGCGGCCGAGGGCCTCCCCCTGCAGGGCTTCGTGAACCTGGACGGGAGTGGCCTTTCCTACCATGACCGGGTCACCTGTTCTCTCCTCGTGGCGGTGCTTGAGCGCTCGGGGCCAGGCGGGCTGCTCGTCCGCGACCTCCCGGTGGCCGCGCGCTCGGGCACCCTCGCCCGCCAGATGCAGGGGACCCCG
>DAHWQF010000944.1:256-680 GCA_027334785.1 Acidimicrobiaceae bacterium | reverse complement strand
CTTCGGCGGTCGGGCGTCCGGGCCCGGGCCACTTGTCTCGGCAACCAGGGCGATCGTCGGGGTGCTGAACGGCGCGGTCGCCGACGGCGCCAAGACCGGCCGGCCTCGTCGCCTGAGCGGCATGGAGACCATGCAGATCGACCACGAGATCGCCTGTGCGGTGGTCGCAGGCGGGAACCGGCGCTCCGCGCGGATGTCCATGATGCACTGGCGGGACCCCGACGTCTTCTCGTTCATCCACTGCAAGGCGGACCCGTTGTGCCATTGGTCGACGAACATCTCGGTCGAGATCGACGACGCCTTCGTCGAGGCGGTCGACGCTGGCGACCCGCACGCCGCTCGGGTGCTGCGTGAGGTGGCCGAGGGAATGGCATTGAACGGCGAGCCCGGTCTCGTGAACACGAGCGCGCACTCCGCCGACGAG
>DAHWQF010000944.1:0-248 GCA_027334785.1 Acidimicrobiaceae bacterium | reverse complement strand
GCCTTCGTGGCGACACCCGCCTCCTCACGAAAGGCGGCCTCGTCCCGATCCGTGATCTTGCCGGGTTGGATTTCGAGGTCTGGAACGGCAAGAGCTGGTCGCGTTCGACCGCATGGAGCACCGGCGTGAAGCAGGTCTTCGAGGTCCGCCTGTCGAACGGCGCCACGATCGCGGCGACGGCGGACCACGTCTTTGCGACGGCAGACGGCGACGAGGTCCCTGTCGCAGGGCTCCTCGGGCGCAAGGTG
>DAHWQF010000943.1 GCA_027334785.1 Acidimicrobiaceae bacterium | reverse complement strand
ACGGCTCCCGGTAGGTCAAGGCAGTTCCCCAGGCCGCCTGTACGAATGTTGCGCACCCTGCGTGGCCCTTGGCATATTGAGCGCGAGCCTGGTCTCGCGGCCCCGGCGAGCATGGTGCTGCCGCATTTCGGTATGAGCCGCCCGCTGGACAAGGTACCCTTCGCCGTAGAGCTCAACGTAGTGATCGCGGCCCTGGCCCTGGCGTGCCCGAAGGGCCGCGACCCCGTCGTCCATCTGGTCCAGCCATCCGGCTCGAAGCGCAAGGCGCGATTGAAGCCCTGGCACGCCGTAGTGCTCCTGCCGGTCCTTGCCCTGGCCGCGGTCGAACGCCTGAACGCCGGCCATAGTTCGCTCATCGTCCAACTGACAATCGGGGCTTGCGCGCTGGCCCTCGTGCCCGGCTACCGGGAGGCCCGCGCGGGTAGGCACGAGCGCGCTCAGGCCTTCTTGTTCTGCACTGCGCTCGCCCTCTTGTACCTTTATTCGTTTCGCGGGAACTACCTCTTCGGTTACGACATCCAGCAGGAGTTCCAGCGGTTTTCTTATACGTTCGCTTCGGCGCGCTGGGTCATCCCCACAAACGGCGACCCCTACGCCTCGATGCTCGCGATCACCGCCTTGCCGGCTTCCCTTTCCCGGCTCACGTCGATATCGGGCCTGTACCTGTTCAAAGGCCTCTAC
>DAHWQF010000942.1 GCA_027334785.1 Acidimicrobiaceae bacterium | reverse complement strand
GGGCGCGCACCAGAGCCCGATGGAGCCGCCCCGGGACCGCCGCTCCGGGCTGTTCCGGCCTCGGCCCATCAGGCGGCTCCCGCGCTGCATCCCGGACGACCGGTTCAACGAGCTGTTCGCCGGCCTGTCGTGCCACCGTGACCGCGCCCTGGTCGCGTTTTGGGTCTCGACCGGCGCCCGGGCCTCCGAACTGCTCGGGGCCACGAGAGGCGACGCTAACCCCGGGAGCCAAGTAATAACGGTCGTGCGCAAGGGGACACGCGCCATCCAGCAGCTGCCCGCTGCCCCTGACGCCTTCGTTTGGCTGCGCCTCTACCAGGCCGAGGTCGACGGGCTCGTGCCCCCGGGCAACGACCAGCCGCTCTGGTGGACCCTCCGCCGTCCGTTCCGTGCCCTCACCTACCACGCCGCGCGGGCCATGTTCGGGCGGGCCGGCGCAGCCTTGGGCGCCAAGTGGACCTTGCACGACCTCCGCCATACCGCTTCGTACCGGATGGCCCGGGACCCCGAGATGCCGCTCACCGACGTGCAGTGGGTGCTCGGCCACGCCCAGCTCACCACCACCGCCATCTATGCCAACGCCACAGGCACCGAAGAAAAAAACATCGCCAGCAGAATGTGGGAGTGAGCACAGCGTTCTGCGTCAGGCAACCTTATCAATCTCACGTCGCACCTGGACAAC
>DAHWQF010000941.1 GCA_027334785.1 Acidimicrobiaceae bacterium | reverse complement strand
CGTTTGGGCCGGGCTCGCCGGCCCTCGAGCCGGCCGACCAACAGCCCGGCTGCTGCCGCCGCCATCTCCCGGACGGGCTGGGCCAGGGTAGTGAGAGGGGGGTCGGTCAGCTCCGCCCAGGGCGGGTCGTCGATCGCCACGACCGAGACGTCGCTTGGCAGCCGGAGGCCGGCTTCCTTCACCGACTTGAGCGCGCCCACTGCCATCAGGTTGTTGGCCACCACCAAGCCAGACGCGCCACGCCCTATGAGCTCGGCCGCGGCGCGCCGGCCTCCCTCGACCCTGACGTCCCCCCGGGCGACCATCGGTTCGAGCCCGGCGGCTGACATCGCCTCCTCGTAGCCGGCCTGGCGGCCCGCCGCCGTCTCGACGCCGGCCAGCCCGGCCACGAAGCCGACCCTCTTGTGGCCCGTGGAGACCAGGTGCTCGGTGGCGAGGCGCCCGGCTTCTTCGTTGGCGGCCAGCACGGCGTCGGCGCGCCGGTCGGCGACGGCCCGGTCGAAGGCGACGACCGCCGCGCCGTGGTCGATCAGCTCGGCGATCTCAGGCGCGTCGGGCTCGGTCGGCGAGATGATCGCGCCGGCGACCCGCTCGGCTATGAGCACGCCCAGGTACTCGCGCTGTTTGGAGGGGTCCTCGTCGGTGTTGCAGAGCAGGACCCGGTAGCCCTTCAGGTAAGCGGTGT
>DAHWQF010000940.1 GCA_027334785.1 Acidimicrobiaceae bacterium | reverse complement strand
GGGACGGCGGGGCGGACAGGGTGCCTGCGAGCTCCATCGCCGTCTCCACCAGATCCCAGTCCGCCCGCAAGGTGGCGGCGGCGTCCCAGTCCACCACGACCGCGCGCCCCGACGTCTCGATGAGGACGTTGTGGGCGTGGAGATCACGATGGGTCCTGACCAGGTAGTCGTTGTCGACCAGCGCCCCCGCGCTCCGGAGCGACAGCTCCTCGAGGAGCGGGAGGGACGCGCGGTACGCGGGATACCACCACGACCCGGTCGCCTCCACGGTGACCGGAGAACGCCAGTCGGTCGGACAGTCGGGCCGGCGGCGCCACGAACGCAACGGCGGCAGCAGCCGGTGGACGCGCCCCAGCACCGTTCCCAGCTGAGCGGCCACCGCCTCGTCGGGGGGATCCACGCGCGCCACCCCGTCCACCCATTCGTGGACCCGGAAGGTGACGGGTTCGCCCGCGACGTCGAAGTCGACCCACGGCACGCAGGAGCCGGGCGCCAGGACGGGGATCGCCACCGGAAGCCCGGCGCTGACCGCCGCACGCTCGACCTCCCAGGAGCCGTGCAGGGAGCGCTGCCACACCGACCAGCCGGGGAGGTCCCGGGGTCGCAGGTACTCCTTCACGAAGTACCGACCGCCGAACGTGTCGAGCCGCCAGGTCCGCTGCCCCGGCCGCTTGCCGATCGGGGTG
>DAHWQF010000093.1:1289-9809 GCA_027334785.1 Acidimicrobiaceae bacterium | reverse complement strand
TGAAGTCCAAGCGCTTGCCCCCGAGGCGCCAGACGATCTCGCCGGTGCTGCGGTCCACCTTGTAAAGGGCCCAGCTCCCGAGCGAGGAGATGAGCAAGTCGCCGTCTGGCATCTCGGCGATCGAGTTGATGTGGAAGTAGTCGTACTCGTCGCCCGGCGGGTTGATCTTCTTGTAGCTGTCCTCCAGGGGGACATGGGCCAGGCTGTCCCAGTCGAAGAGAACTTTGCCCGTGGCCAGGTCGACCTCTTGGGCGTGGCCCACGACGAGCTTGCCCTTGGCCTGGCCGCCGACCTCTGACAGGTCGGCCGGCACCACCTGGTACGCGCTCAACAGGGCCGTACCCGCCGAGGTCAGCCGCAGCTCGTGGAGGTCCGCCTTCAAGCCGTCCCCCGCCTGGATCTGCTGCAACCTCTCATAGCTCGTGCTCGCCATCTCGCCCGTGCCCACGCCGTAGTCGTAAACTACGTCGCCCTGCCACCAAGTGAGAACTGGCTTCCCACGGTAGGACTGCACTTTCAGGTCGAAGGGCTCTGTTGCGACCGGCTGGTACCACACCAGGCGGCCGCCCCGGTCGATGACCATGAGCCCGCGCTGGCTCTCCGCGCCCGAGAGATAGCTCCTCGGCCCTAAGAAGATGTAGGGCGGCGAGCTCGGGCCGGGCGCGTACGAAGTCACTGTGACCTTGGGTGGCCGGAGGTCAGGGCGGGTGACGAAAGACAGCACCTACCCGTGCCCGACCAGGTTACGGCTGATCTCGCCCGGCTTGGTGCGGCTGCTGGCCTTCGTAGCTGCAGCCGTCGCCCTCCTGGTCCTCGGGCACTCGTAGCTGACGACACCACTGGCACCGGCCAGCGCCAAACAACACTTGGCGGCGTGCAAACTTCCTTGCCAACCCGCCCTTGTTCCCACCCCCTGGTGAGTTGGGGCCATGGGTAAGCTCGTCGTCGCCAGCGCCACCAAGTAGTGCCGCGTACCTCGGCGTGGTTTCCGCCCCGCCTGTTCGTGCCACCTGCCGCCAGCTTAGGGCACTGGGGGCATTTAGCGAAGTGCGGGCGGCGTTTTCGCAAAACTGCTCGCACGTTGTGGACCCGCTCAGGGCTGTGGATCCGCCCTCACCTCAGGCTGTGGACCGCTGGCCGACTTGAACCGGCTGCGACCGCCCGAGCTCCTTACCAGCCTGGTCCAGCGCCACCGCTGCGAACCAAGGGCCAGCCGCGTTGACCGACAGGGACGTCTCGAAACCCGACCACTGCTGAGAGCCCACCGGGCGCAGAGAAGTACGCTCCTCCCCGGCTAGGACGAGCCAGCGCTCGACCTCGGTGGCGCCGTTCCAGCTGGCAAAGACCTGCGTGCCGCCCCCCAGGTCGCCCAAAGCAGCCACAGCCGGAGGCTCCAATGGAGCTCCGTGCCAGTCTTGGGTGAAGGCGCGGTACGAGTGGTAGCCAAAAGGCAGTTCGCCGGTCAACAATAGTTCCCCATTAGGTTCGAACTCCGAGAAGTACGGTTGGTTGCCCCATCCCACGAAAACCCGGCCGTCCGGGAGGACTTGCACGTTACCCTGGTTGGCGGCCAAAAAGCCGGCTGGTTGCAAGTACTCCTGGTGAACGCTCACGCGCATGGCCTTGGTGTCAACGTGAAGGAGGAGGCCACGCGACTGGCGTTCCTCGGCCGGCGACGCGCCGTCGTCGAACAAGCTGATGCGGGTCGGGCCGTGGGGGCGGGCGTCGTGCTGCCAGTAGAACCGGGCACCCGGGCCGAGGGTGAAGTCCGAGCGCTTGCCGCCGAGCCGCCAGATTATCCGGCCCGTGCTGCGGTCCACCTTGTAGACGGCCCACGTGTTTCGCGCCGATATGAGCAGGTGCCCGTCGGGCATCTCGGCGATCGAGTTGATGTGGAAGTAGTCGTACTCGCCGCCTGGCTGCCGGGCCTTTTTGTAGCTTTCCTCCACGCCCACGTGGTCCAAGCTGTCCCAGTCCCAGAGGACCTTTCCGCTCGCCAGGTCGACCTCTTGGGCGTGGCCCACGATCAGCTTGCCTTTCCCCTTCCCACCGAAGGAAGAAAAGTCGGCCTCCACGGTTTGGTACGCGGTCAGAAGGGCTGTGCCCGCCCGGGTGAGCTGCAGTTCGTGGAGGTCGGCCTTAAGGCCGTTGCCCGCTTGGATCTTTTGGAGGCCTTGGTACCGGCTGCCCGCTATTTCCCCCGTGCCCTGGCCGTAGGTGTACACGACCGTCCCCTGCCACCAGGTGAGCACGGGCCGCCCCTGGTAAGACTGCACGGCGAGGTCGAAAGGTTGGGGGCCCAGTGGCTGGAACCACACCAGGCGCCCCTCGCGGTCCACGAGCATCAGGCCGTGCTGGCCTGGGGTCCCCTCGACATAGGTACGCGGGGAGAGGACAAAGTAGCGGGGCGTGCTCGGCTGAGAAGCGCGGACGGTGACGTTGACCGCTGGCGGCCGCAATTCTGGGCGGGTCACAAAGGCCAGCAACTCCGGTCGCAGCGCGGCCGCTCCAGTAATGCCAGTCCCACGACCACTCTGCGCGGTGCTGGCGCGCGAGGGGCGAGACGTCCGCGGCCACTCGTAACCGATCAGCCCCCCAACCCCGCCTACTACGAGACCGCCTGCCGCCCCCAACAAGACCTGGCGACGCGTGAGCCTCCCCGCCAGCATGGGCTCCCGGCCCTCGTGCCCGCCCCGTGCCTGGCCCGCGCCGCCACTTGCACCCTACTCGCCGGCGCTAGCCGCGGCCTCCACGTGCTTGCTCTCAGTTTCCACCCACCAGTAAGCTTAGGTCATATGAACTCTCGGAAGCAGTTCACGTTTCTCCCGCACCCAACTTCGAGCGACAGGCGCTTGTGAGCGCGCCCCAAGACGGCGGCGACGTCCTTTCCCGCCGCCAAGTGCTGCGCCTCGCCGGCGGGGCGGTTGGTGCAGCCGGGCTTCTAGCGGCGGCCCGCTCGGTACACCCTGTCGTCGGGGGCAACCGCTCCAGCTTGCCGCCGCTCCCGAGCCTGAGTGGTGTGCGCACCCTCCCGAGCAAGGCCAATTCTCCTACCGCGACCACCTCCCTCGGCGAGGTCGTGCGCTTCCGCACCCGCCCGGACCTCGCGTTCGCCGCTCCCACGCTCTCCGTCGACCAGCCCGGCCAGGCCAGCGGGCTCATCTTGATGGACACCCACGGTGGGCCGGGCGGCCAGGGCCCGATCATCCTGGACAGCAGCGGCCAACTGGTGTGGTTCAACCCCATCTCGGCCAACGCCGACCCCGCCAAACGGGCGATGAACCTTCAAGCCAGCCGGTACCGGGGCAAGCCGGTGCTCACCTGGTTCGAGGGAGCGGTGGTCAACGAGCACGGTGAAGGCCATTACGTGATCACCGATTCCTCGTACTCGACCGTGATGACAGTCGAGGCCGGCAACGGCTATGTCGGCGACCTCCACGAGTTCTTCCTCACGCCCCAGGGGACCGCTTACTTCACGGCCTTCGGGCTCGGCCACGGGGACTTGAGGCCCTACGGAGGGACTGCCATCGGCGCCTACTACTACGGCGTGGCCCAAGAGGTCGACGTGGCGACAGGCAAGGTGCTGTTCCAGTGGCGGAGCGACCAGCACGTGAGCCTGGCCGAGTCGTATTCGACGCCGGCGCAGTACGGCAAGGAACCCTGGGATTATTTCCACATCAACTGCATTTCGCTGGACGGCGACGGCGACCTCCTCATCTCTTCTCGCAATACCTGGACCATCTACAAGGTGAGCCGCGCCACTGGCCAGATAATCTGGCGAATGGGGGGCAAGCGCAGCGACTTTTCTTTCGCTCCAGGTGCAGCTTATGCCTGGCAGCACGACACCTTGGCGCAACCCGGCGGCATCATTACGGTTTTCGACAACGGCGCCGGCAACGTGATCACCCAAAGCCAGTCGAGGGGGCTCGTGCTCAGGCCCGATTACGCCAAAAAGACCGTGCAGCTGGTACGCCAGTACCTGCACCCGGGGGGCGCCCTCGTGGCTAAGGCACTCGGCAATGTGCAGTTGCTCCCAAACGGCCACGCCTTCATGGGCTGGGGCAACTGGGCGTCCTTCAGCGAGTTCGGCCCCTCGGGCCAAGCCCTCCTAAACGGTCGCCTGGCTGGCAACACCACCCTCGCGTACCGGGCCTTCCGATCCGCTTGGGCCGGTTTCCCAACCGAACCACCTGCCGTCGCCGTCGCTCCGGCGGCCAGCGCGACAACCGTGTGGGTCAGCTGGAACGGCGCCACCGCCGTGGCCCGCTGGGTGGTGCTCGGGGGTGCTGACAGCACTCATTTGCCGGCTCTCGGCATCGCGCCCAAGGCCGGCTTCGAGACCCAGATAAGCGTCCCGAACCGACCGTCTTACGTCGCCGTCGCGGCACTCGACGCCGGCGGTCACCAGATCGGGCGCTCAGCGACCGTGAAGGCCTGAGCCAGTACCGGCGGCACCCCCGCGGGCAACCTTCGCCCGAATGCGAGACGGTCCCGGCTCTGGTCATGCAGCCCTTCTCCCTGGCGCGAGCAGGCTGGCGCCTCTTGGGCGGCCAAAGCTGTACAAAAAGCTCACCGATGTGAAGTTGTTAGCCGCACATCAAACAGTTTCTGGCGCGAAAACGCGCAGATTTCCGACAGATGTGGCCTTCGCCGGCACACGTCGGTCAGTATTTTGCGCGTCCGTCGCCGGCCCGCGTGCTGCCCGGCCGGGGCCCTATCCCCTGGACTGACCATCTAGGCGGGTCTGCGTAGGCCGATGAGGTACATGCCGTCGGTACCGGCGCTCTGAGGCAGGAGCAGCGCTCCCCTCCCCAGGGGTTCCCAGGGCAAGCCCGGCGGCGGCAGCACGTCCCAGCCGGCGCCTAGCCCCGTGTCGCTCGCCAGCCATTCGCCCACACCGGCAGTTTCCTCCCATGTCAGGGTGCAGACGCTGTAAGCGAGGACGCCTCCTGGAGCGACCAGGCTGGCAGCCGAAGCGACAAGGCGGCGCTGGAGGCGAGCCAGCCGGCCGACGTCCTCGGGGCGCACCCGCCAGCGGGCGTCCGGCCGGCGCCGCAGCACGCCGAGCCCGCTGCAGGGGGCGTCCACCAGTACCGCCCCGCAGCTCCCTGGGCGGAACGGCGCCAGGTTCCCGTCTGCCACCGCCACGGCCACATTGCCGAGTCCCAACCGCGCCAGGTTGGCTGCGACCCGGTCGGCCCGCTGTGGTGAGATGTCACAAGCCACGACCAGGGGCGCGTGGCGGGCAAGAAACGTCGCCTTACCGCCCGGGGCGGCGCACAGGTCGACCAGTACACCCCGGCCGTGGCCTGTCGTTCCGCCCTGCGCCAGACGGCTCGCTTCATCCGGGGCTCGTTCCCCCTCGCCCCTCTCGTGTTGCGGGCGGGGCGCCTCGCTCGTGTCGTCCCACCAGCCGGCCACCACCTCGCCGACGGCCCGGCTCCCGGGGTCCTGGATGTAGCCGTCATCGCGTACTTGGGCTGAGGCAGGGCTGTTCATCTGCACAAGGGCCGCCAGCGCACGTTCGCGCCCCACGTCCTCCGAGAGGCGCTCGATGACCCAGTCGGGGTAGCTGAGCTCGGTGCCGAGGTCGGGCCAGGCCACAGGGCCGGCGTCGGCGAGCTCGCCTATACGCCGCAGGACCACGTTGAGCAGCCCTCGGGCGCGTCGGGGGGACTCTTCGACGGTGGCGGACACCGCGGCGTAAGTGGGCACACGCATAAAGGCGAGCTGGTAGGCGCCCAAACGCGCGGCCGCCCGGACGCTAGGCTCGAGCTCTCCGCGGGCAAAGCGGTCCACCAACCAGTCGCAGGCTCTCCGCATCCGTAGCGTGCCGTACACAAGTTCGGTGGCAAATGAACGGTCCCGTTGGTCGAGTGTCGATGCCGCGAGCAGCGCCGGCAAGACCTCGTTCGCACGCTCGCCACGGTCCACCTCGACGAGTGCGCTGATGGCTACACCACGGGCGGTCAAGGCGTGCCGGCTTGGCCTTTTTTGCGTCTCCGGCCCGCCAACCGAGAGGCGCGAACCGGCCTTGGTGGCTCTCCTCGCCACCCTGGGGGCACCGTCATCTGATCGCGCCCAGCCGCGGCGCTTGTCCCCACCGCCGCGCTTGTCCACACCGCCGCGCTTGTCCCCGCCGTCGCGCTTGTCCCCGCCGTCGCGCTTGTCCCCGCCGGCCCACCGCCGGCCCGCCTTCTTCACCCTCCCAGGCACTCCCCCGGCTTGGCGCGCGCTCCCCGCGGCCACTCGCCGGCCGGCATCGCCGCCTTACCCTCAGGCTGCACCACAAGCAGCTGGAGCGTCCCACCACCCGTGCCGACGAAGTCGCCGGCAAGTTCCCCAGGAGCGAGTTCTCCCGGCACCCGCTGAGCAGGCAGGTTATCGCCGGGCACGCGATCAGCAGGCGTGCCCTCGGCAGCCACGAGGTCAGCGCCGGCCCGAACCAGGCGAGCCCGGTGGACGATCAGCCTCCGGCCCCGCCAGGTGGTCCACGCCCTGCCCACCCGTACGACCCTGAGGCACGCCTCCGCCGGCAGGGTGAAGTCCAGGTGGAGCTCGGCGGGGTCGAGTTTGGCCGCGTACGTCGCCTCACCAGCCTGAGGCACCGGCTCGGGCAGGCCCTCCGCGAGCACCTCCAAGAGCATCTCCGTCCCAAGTTCAGCCAGTCGGGAGCGCAGCTCGCCGGCGGTCTCCTCGGGCCCGATCTCGACCGACCGGTGGGCGAAAACCGGTCCGGTGTCGAGGCCCTCGTCGAGCTTCATCAGGCAGACACCGGTTTCGGCATCCCCAGCCAGGATGGCACGCTCGACCGGCGCGGCACCCCGCCAGCGAGGCAGGAGCGAGAAATGGACGTTGACCATGGGCAGCTCGGCCAAGACGTTGGCCCTGATGATCCTTCCGTAAGCCACCACCACGCCGAGCTCCGCCCCCGAACCGATGACCGCGTCCGTGGTGTGGGCCACGGGCAACCCGAGCTCATTGGCCACCGTCTTCACGGGGCTAGGCAGGAGCTCACTCCCCCGCCCACGCCGTGCATCCCGCCTCGTCACCACCACCCGAACGTCATGGCCGGCGTCGTAGAGCGCCCTCAGCGTGCGCGCAGCAACCTCAGGGGTGCCGAGAAACGCTAGCCGCAAACCCGTGGGCTACCTGCCAGCCGCGCTGGCCTGGCCGGCGTGTTCGCCCTGGGCCCGCCGGCGCAGCTCGCGCATGGCCTCCCTGCGCTGGTCCTGGTCGAGCCTCTCTAACAAGAGGCGGCCGTCTAGGTGGTCCACCTCGTGCTGGTAGAGCTTGGCCTCCATGTCCTCGCCCTCGTAGGAGACTTCCTTGCCGTCGAGGTCATAACCACGCACTCGCACTCGCTTGGCCCGGGTGATGTGGAACCAGAGCCCCGGGACCGACAGGCAACCTTCCTCGTGCTCCCATTCGCCCTCGGCGTCCTCGATGACAGGGTTGATGACGGTCCGCGGGCCGCTATCGCCGATCTCATAGACGAACAGCCGCTTGGAGACGCCGATCTGGGGCGCGGCCAACCCGACGCCGTTGGCCTCCTTCATGGCGGCGTGCATCTCCTGCGCCAGCTTGGCTACGCGCCCGTCGATGTCTGTCACTTCGTCTGCACGGCGCCTGAGAACGGGGTCGCCAAAGGTCCGGATCCTGTACGAGGCCACTGGCCACCATCTTAGGCGGCGGGGCCCAGCACCCCTTTAGCCGCCTTTGGCCGGCCAATTGCCGGACTAACCATGGACTAACCGACCGGCTAGTAATGGGTCGCAGAACCCACCCTCGTTGTCGGTCGTAGCCCACCCGCGTTGTCGGTCCCGGAGCCCACCCTCGCGGCTAGCATCGGCTTCGGGCCGTTACTGGCGCTTTGCGTGGAGCACCACGAGGGACCGGCCCGCCGGCGTGTGGTTAGGCCGGCCGAGCCGTGCGCCTGGGCGTTCTGACCAGATCGACCCCCACAGGAGGACGCCATGACACAGGCCACCACGACCCCAGCCACGAGCAGCGAGCCCGCCACTTCGAGTGGCCCCGCCCTGTCGAGCGGGTACAACCCCGCGGCGGTCGCCACCGCCTACTCCAGTGCCCTGGAAGTGATCGCGGCAGTAGAGCCCGACGTCGCCGCGGCGATAAAGGGCGAGCTGGCCAACCAGCGCCGGCAGCTCAAGCTGATTGCCTCGGAGAACTACGCCTCACCCGCGGTCCTGCTCGCCATGGGCAACTGGCTCTCGGACAAGTACGCCGAGGGCGTACCGGGCCACCGCATGTACGCCGGCTGCGAGATGGTCGACCGTGTCGAGACCCTGGCGGCAGAACACGCCAAAGCGCTCTTCGGCGCCGACCATGCCTACGCTCAGCCCCACTCCGGCATAGACGCCAATCTCGTCGCGTACTGGGCCATCCTCGCCAAACGAGTGGAGCTGCCCGCCCTGGAAGAGGCCGGTGCCCAACACGTCAACGACTTGCCGAAAGACGCCTGGGACCGGCTGCGCCAAGCTTTCCACGACCAGCGCATGT
>DAHWQF010000093.1:0-1190 GCA_027334785.1 Acidimicrobiaceae bacterium | reverse complement strand
CCGGTGCCCAACACGTCAACGACTTGCCGAAAGACGCCTGGGACCGGCTGCGCCAAGCTTTCCACGACCAGCGCATGCTCGGGATGTCGCTCGATGCCGGTGGGCACTTGACCCACGGGTTCCGGCCCAACATCTCGGGAAAACTGTTCGACCAGGCCAGCTACGGGGTCGACCCGGAGACAGGCCTGCTCGACTATGACGCCATCGCTCGCCAGGCTCGCGAGTGGCGCCCGCTTGTGCTCGTGGCGGGCTATTCCGCCTACCCTCGCAACCCCAATTTCGCGGTCATGGCCGAGATCGCGAAGGAAGTCGGCGCCACTTTCATGGTGGACATGGCCCATTTCGCCGGCCTGGTCGCGGGTAAGGTCCTGACCGGCGACTTCGACCCCGTACCCCACGCCGACGTGGTCACGACCACCACGCACAAGTCTCTCCGGGGGCCACGCGGGGGCATGGTGCTCTGCCGGGACGAGTACGCGCCCTTCGTCGACAAGGGCTGCCCGATGGTGCTGGGCGGACCGCTCCCCCATGTGATGGCCGCCAAGGCTGTGGCGCTCGCAGAAGCCCGCCGGCCTTCCTTCGCGGCTTACGCTCGCGGCATCGTGGACAACGCCCGTGCCCTGGCCGAAGGCCTGTCACGGCGCGGCGCAAAGCTCGTCACCGGCGGCACCGACAACCACATAGTGCTCATGGACGTCGGGGCAAGCTTCGGGCTCACGGGCCGCCAGGCCGAGTCTGCTCTGCTCGACGCCGGCGTGGTCACCAACCGCAACTCCGTGCCGGCCGACCCCAACGGGGCCTGGTACACCTCCGGGGTGCGGCTGGGCACGCCGGCGCTCACCACGCTCGGTTTTGGCCCGGGCGAGCTCGATGAGGTGGCCAACATCGTGACAGATGCCCTCCGGGCGACCCAACCCGCCTCGGCCACCTCCAAGGCCAAGTTCACTATCGACGCCGCGGTCGCCGAGGCGTGCCGGCGGCGCTGCGCCGAGCTGCTGGCTGCCCACCCCCTCTACCCCGAAGTGCACCTGTAAAGATCGGGGCAGCTGAGCAAAGGTCTTTTTACCAGCGTGCCGATTACCGTGACGGTGGCAGCAGGAAGGATGCGCCTGACCCGGCGGGCATAGAAGCCGAGCTCCGGACTGACGCCGCGGGCATAGCTCCGGACTGACGCCGCGGGCATAGCTCCG
>DAHWQF010000939.1 GCA_027334785.1 Acidimicrobiaceae bacterium | reverse complement strand
CGTGGCGCATCGCATCGATGATGCGATCGATCCTCCCCATGGACATGCCGTCCACGGTCTCTCCCGTGGCCCCGGGGGTCATCGCCCCCTTGTTCGCATAGATGCGGCCGTAAGCCAACAGATACAGCTTGGGGTTGAACATCTGTCGGTACAGCTCGTCGAGCGGCAGGCCACGCCTGCCTCGCTCACGTAGGACATCGAGCACCGCTTTGGCGTTCTGCATTACGCATACCTCATGGCGTCAGATGTCCGGTCACCTGGCCCCCTTTGCCCTGTGGACGGCTTTCCCGTCCTCCTTGGTCGGGCGTGACTCCGACGACTACTACGGGGCCTCCGTCGCCAATAGGACTCGCGTCCCGTAGGCGATCCCACGTTCGTCCCTGTTGCACGTAGCAGCGTGACGTAGGCGTCCCACTCATCTCCTTGAATGCCCTCATTGGGCATCGCTCCTGGCTCCGAAGGTTGCGAAGCGGTCCTTTCTACGCGTCGCAGAGCCGGCGCCGGTTTCAGGTGTCTTTCCGGCGGATGTGAACTTCCATCGTCTGGAGATTGGGATTCAGGCAATCCAGCTTTCGCCATATCACGCGGGCCCACCGCCTCCTCGTCCCTTACGCCTGGGCACGAGAGGCGGCTCGGATGGCATGCTATTTTCCCCTTCCTCTTTCGATTCCAGGTAGGCCATTGGG
>DAHWQF010000938.1:411-687 GCA_027334785.1 Acidimicrobiaceae bacterium | reverse complement strand
CTGACCGTCTCCGAGCGGTGGGGGCGGTTGTTCGTCTCGGCGAGCTACGCGGTGAGGACGAAGGTCCTGAGCCCCAGCGGCAAGGCCCCGAGCAAACCCGAGGCAAGAGTCGGGACCGACCTCGGCCTGAGAGACTTGGCCACCGTCGCCGATACCGAGGGCAACATCACGATCTTCCCCAACCCTGCCCCGCTGCGCGCCAGCCTCACCCAGCGGCGAGCGGCGGGGAGACAGGTCTCCAGGCGCATCCCCGGATCGCGCGGACATCGGGCGGCG
>DAHWQF010000938.1:0-401 GCA_027334785.1 Acidimicrobiaceae bacterium | reverse complement strand
GGCGAAAGCCAAGCTCGCCCGGCTGGACCGCAGGTGCGTGCACCTGCGCCTGGAGTCCCACCACCAGCTCACTCGTTGGCTGGTGGGCACCTACGGCGAGAACGTGGTCGAAGACCTCGACCTGGCCGCGATGAAACGCAGCATGGGACGCCGGGCTTTCCGTCGTTCGGTCTCGGACGCTGCACTGGGCCAGGTACGCCCGATGTCCGTCTACAAGGCCGAGCGCTCCGGATCGAAGCTGACGGTCGCCGACCGCTGGTTCCCGTCGAGCCAGGTCCACCACGGTTGCGGTTGCAGTCTCATCGCCGCGCACAAGCTCGACAAGATGCTGGTGTGCGCACTGACCGGGGAACTGGTGGACCGGGACATTAATGCTGCCAAGAACCTCCGCGACTGGCCGG
>DAHWQF010000937.1 GCA_027334785.1 Acidimicrobiaceae bacterium | reverse complement strand
ACGGATCCGCGAGGCGGCCCTCGAGCACTTCGCTCGTGACGGGTACGACCGGGCCACGATCCGGGCGATCGCCAAGACGGCCGGCGTGTCCCCCGGTCTGCTCCGGCACCACTACGGGTCGAAGGAAGGCCTGCGAGAAGCGTGTGACCACTACGTGCTCGAGATGATCCACCGCGCCAATGCCGAGATCCTCTCTGAGCCTGGCGCGTCGGCGCAGGTACGGCAAGCGTCGAGACCCTTCGGCTCTTACGTGGCGCGCTCCCTCGCCGACAAGTCTCCGACCGTAGGACCGATCTTCGACGAACTGGTGACGATGACCGAAGCGTGGCTCGCTCGGGCCGACGACTCCCGCACGGACACGCCCACCGTCGACCGGAGAGTCCGGGCCGCACTCGTCACCGCCATGAAGATCGGCATCCCGCTCCTCCACGAACACGTGTCCCGCGCCCTCGGCACCGACATGTTCGGCCCTGATGGGGATCGGCTCGTCGCGCTGGCGTTACTGGACATCTACTCCCACACGTTGATCGACCAGGACGTCGCCACCCCTGCGGCAGAAGGCTACGAGGAACCTCGGCACTAGGTCCGCGCAATTCAGATGGCGGAGAACTCAGCGATCACCGTCCGGGGTCGCCGCCGAACCAGCGGCTACGGCTCCATCGCCGGCCCCCCGCCAACGCTCGAACC
>DAHWQF010000936.1:422-689 GCA_027334785.1 Acidimicrobiaceae bacterium | reverse complement strand
AACGACCGCAAGCCGATCAAGACCTGGTCGCGGCGCTCGATGGTGGTGCCGGAGATGGTGGGACTCACCATCGCCGTGCACAACGGCCGGCAGCACGTGCCGGTGCTGGTCAGCGAGAACATGGTCGGACACAAGCTCGGGGAGTTCGCCCCGACGCGTACGTTCAAGTCGCATTCGGGCGACCGCAAAGTCGAGGCCGGCAGTTAAGCGGGACCGGAGACATACGATGCAAGTCACCTCCAAGCTGCGTCATGCGCGCATCTCCCC
>DAHWQF010000936.1:0-412 GCA_027334785.1 Acidimicrobiaceae bacterium | reverse complement strand
AAGTGCCGGCTGGTTGCCGACCTGGTGCGGGGCCGGCCTGCCGGAAACGCGCTCTCCACGCTCCAGTACAGCCCGAAGAAGGGCGCTGCGCTGCTGCGCAAGGTGCTGGCCGCGGCCATCGCCAACGCCGAGCACAATCACGGCGCGGACATCGACGAGCTGAAAGTTTCGCTCATACAAGTCGACACGGCACCGGTGCTCAGGCGCTTTGCCGCCCGGGCCAAGGGCCGCGGCGCGCGCATCGTCAAGCGCAACAGCCACATCACCGTCGCGGTGAGCGACGGCAGGAAGGATTAACGCATGGGTCAGAAGGTCAATCCGATTGGCATCCGGCTCGGTATAACGCGCGACTGGTCTTCGCGCTGGTTCGCCGGCCGCGAGCAGTTTGCGCAGCACGTGCACACCGATTTTC
>DAHWQF010000935.1 GCA_027334785.1 Acidimicrobiaceae bacterium | reverse complement strand
ACCATGAGGCCGGCGATCGCGCGGTCACGGTCGGTGCGGAAGCTGCCGATCAAGGCGCGCAGCTCGTCGCGGTCGAGAGCGCGCGGCAACCGGCGCGGCTCGCGAAGCCGCAGGCGGGAGCGCGGCCGCGGCCGGCCGAGGTGGCCGAGCTCGCCGGAACGCTCGCCACGCGCTGCTCGACGCGCCGCTCTGCCGCGGGGCACGGGGCTTCGAGCGCTCGGGTCGAGCATCTCGCGATAGCCGAACAGCCCCGCGATGGCGGCGAGGCGCCTGTTGATCGTGCTCGGCGCGAAGCCGGCGCTGCGCCCGTCACGGATCGAGACGACGTTGCCGCCCGGTCGGCCGCGCACCGGAGCGCTGCGGCAGGCGGCGAGGTAGCGCACGATCGAGTCGGTCGTCACCGCCTCCAACGCGAGGCGCTCGCCCCCGAGCCAGCGGGCGAAGGCGAGTAGGTCGAAGGCATAGGCCTCGACGGTGCGTGGCGAGTAGTTGCGATCGAGCAGGTAGCCGAGATAGTCGTTGATCAGCTCGAAGCGCTCGGCGCCGGCGCCCTCGATGGTGAAGCCGCCATCCTGCCGGGCGAGTCGAAGCTCCGAGGCCGCCATCGAGATGAACTATCGCATCCGTCTCCATCCGACGGAAGAGGACAAGATGTGGAATGGACTGTGATCTTCCTGTTCACAAGCAAG
>DAHWQF010000934.1 GCA_027334785.1 Acidimicrobiaceae bacterium | reverse complement strand
AAAAGCGAGGTGATGAGAAGTGAACAGCGCTGTGATCACCGGGAACCTCGTGCGTGACCCGAGTTGCACTCCACTGGTTCGGGCCAGCCCGTCCCTCATTTCTCGGTCGCGGACAACCGCCGCTGGCAGGACGCGGCGACAGAGGCATATAGCTCGATCCTTGCACAAGCGCGACAACGCAAGGGGTGACCGACTGGCTCGAACAACGCAGCTTAGAGGGCGAGCACGCCAACGGCGCTCGAAGCGGCCGACGTTAGTGGCGACCTTGCGCGGCGCGACGGTGGCCGGGGCGGAGGCGGTCCGGGCAGCCCCATCTGGAGGTGGGGCCTGCAGGCATGAAAGTGCTGTTCGGGACTCATCCGTATTACGCGCGTACGTGCTGGCTAAAGTTACAACCATGTCATGCCTCGCAGCGCACTACTCCGTCTCGGACGACGCCATGCTCACGACGACCGAGGCCGGCAACCTAGTAGGCCGGACCAACGGGGCCGTCAGGATGGCTATTTGGAACGGTTCCCTCCCGGGTCAGCGCCAACGGGACCACTGGCTCGTAAGGGCCGGTGACGTGCTCGCCTGGGCGGCGCGTACTCAGAGACACCATTGGAGGAAACTCCCCGCACCGCGCACCGACGAGGTCGTGACCCTGCTGCAGGAGTACGGCACCGCGAGCGCAGAAGAGGTCGCCAGGCTCC
>DAHWQF010000933.1 GCA_027334785.1 Acidimicrobiaceae bacterium | reverse complement strand
GTAACTGGCCGGGTCCGGTAAAGCGGTGCCGGCCACCGAAAGCGGCGGCACCGATTGCATGGCCCAGCGGCTGTCTTCTGAGTAAAGGAGGCCGATGTCGGCGTCGGGGACGAGGCCGTCCAGTTCGCTGCCCAGCCGGCGCAGTTCGGCCCCGAGTTCGCTCACTTCCCGGTACACCCGCCCGGGCTCCAAATCGTGGCCGAGCACCCCGCCCCAGTAGGTCTCGAAGCCGTAGTGAAGAGTGTGCCAGTTCCAGTACTCGAGCAGCTCGGCTCCCCGGAGCGCGAGCAGGTGGGCCATGAGCCGCAACTGGCCGGGGAACGGCACGACGTTGGTCTGCGGGCCCCCGATCGAGGTCGCCTGCGCCTCGGTCACGTAGAAGTGCTCCCCACGCGGCCCGCGCGACGCGTAACCCATGTCCGCTTTCCACAAAGGCACCCAGGCACCGACGTCGTTTTGCCACTCGGGCGCCAAGGAGCGGAGATCCCCAGGCGGCTCGGGGAGCTCGATCCCCCGCTGCAACGGCACATAGATATTGCAAGCCGCCTTGTCCATGGCCTGGTTGATGGAACGCGAGCTCGACCAACCCGCCCCGTCCCCACCGACTACGTCGTGGAGCACCTCCTGCTCGGGAGAGACCAGGCCTTTCAAAAGATCTTTTTGCCACACAAGGAACTCGGTCGCGAGCCTGGC
>DAHWQF010000932.1 GCA_027334785.1 Acidimicrobiaceae bacterium | reverse complement strand
GGCCGTCCCGGTGAGGAGGTCTTGCACTGCGATCGTGAGGCTGGCAGCTTGGGTGCTGCCGCCGCCCGGCCCACCGCCGCCCGACCCACCGCCGCCCGTGCCGGAGCCGCTACCGCCGCTACCGCCGCTACCGCCGCTACCGCCAAGAGAAACTGGCGGTGCCGGCGTCGTTGGAGCAATGGTGGTAGGTGGGGTCTCTGTGGGGGATCCTGATGCTGCCGCCGTCCGGGGGCGACCAGGTATCTTCAACAACGGCTCGCGGTGCCAGAAGAGGGCGATAGCCACCGTGGCACCTCTGAGGCCTTTGCTCCCCAGCGACCCGTGGAAGCGGGCGTCGCCGAACGCGAATACCCCTCCTCCAGCCCCGAGCAGCCAGTAGCCCCTGCCGTCCGGGGTGGAGGCGATCCCGACCACGGGCTTTACCAGGCGCTTGGCGCCCATGGAGCCGTGGAAGCGGGCGTCGCCGAAGGAGTAGACCGCCCCGTTGGCACCCGCCAGCCAGTAGCCCTTGCCGTCGGGGGTGGAGGCGATCCCGACCACGGGCTTTACCAGGCGCTTGGCGCCCATCGAGCCGTGGAAGCGGGCGTCGCCGAAGGAGTAGACCGCCCCGTTGGCACCCGCCAGCCAGTAGCCCTTGCCGTCGGGGGTGGAGGCGATGCCGACCACGGGCTTTATTAGGCGCTTGGCGCCCAT
>DAHWQF010000931.1 GCA_027334785.1 Acidimicrobiaceae bacterium | reverse complement strand
CGCAGTCGAGGCATTCACGCAAAGCCACCCAGCGGGTCCCTTCGGCCAGGTACTCCGGGCAGGCGTCCGGGGTCCGTGGCGGCGGGAAGTCTGCCATCCGCAGCGCTTCGAGATGCTCACAGGGTTCAGCCACGCGTGTCTCCGTCTCTGTCATGGTCGTCGTTCAAGTCGATGTCGCCAGGATGGCGGTGGGGCAGCTCGGTGGCTGGAATGTGACCGAGGCGGCCCGCCTGGTAGTCCTCGAGCGCCTGGGCGATCTCAGCCCTGGTGTTCATGACGAACGGGCCGTAGTGGACGACCGGCTCACGAATCGGCTCACCGCCGAGAACCAGGACCTCGAGGCTCGGGTGGCGGGTCTCTTGATGGGCGTCGGCGGCGACACGCAGCGCGGTGCCGGGCCCGAACACCACCAGTTGGTGGTCGTCGACTGGGCGCCGCTCTGCGCCAGCGACCCCGCGCCCGGCGAGCACGTACACCAGCGCGTTGAAGTCCGCCCGCCACGGCAGGACCAGCTCAGCGCCGGGGCTGAGGGTCGCGTGGAGCAAGGTGATCGGCGTATAGGTCACGCCCGGACCCTGATGCCCAGCTACCTCTCCTGCGATAACCCGCACCAAGGCCCCGCCGTCGGGCGACGAAAGCAGTGCCGCCGTGCTGGCTCGAAGGTCCTGGTAGCGCGGCGGGTTCCACTTCTCCG
>DAHWQF010000930.1 GCA_027334785.1 Acidimicrobiaceae bacterium | reverse complement strand
CGGTTGAAGGCCTTGCCCGAGCTGCCGACGATGCGTCCCGCGCGCACGCCCTCGGCGAAGGCGAGCATCCGCTCGCGCTCCTCGAGCACCTCGCGGGCGATCTGCGCCCCGCCGATGAGCGCCCCGGGGGGCTGGCGCAGCGCCACGTGCAGCACCGCACGGCCTTCGGTCGTGTTGATCTTCTCGCCGCGCCACATGGCCTCGCGATGCTCGCGCAGCCCCACGGCCTCGGCGAGCCCGACGAGCGTGCCGAGCGCCGCCTCATCGAGGTGCTGGCGCGAGAAATCCATGAGCACGCCGGCGCCGCGGCGCGAGAAGCGCTCGAAGCGCGCCGGATCGCGCGCGAACAGATCGCGGGTCGGCACCGCGCCGAGGCGCGCTGCGTGGCCGGTCAGCTCGGACCATTGTGCGGTGCGGGGACCTGGGAGAGGCATGGGATATCTCCTTACGGTGGGCGCGCCCGCGCAATCAGGCGGACACGGCAGCGGCGCCGCGGCCGGGTCGGCGGACCCGGCGGCGCTTCAGCGAACTTGACCTGAACGACCTGCGCGCCCTGCGCCAGAGCGTCATATCGGCGGCCGACCGCTTCGCCGTGGAACGCCGGCTCGGGGATGTGGCACTCATGTTGGCCGGCGTGTTCCCCGACAGTGCGCGCGGTAGCGGGGACATGGACGCTTGGGAGAATGAGACCCGCCA
>DAHWQF010000092.1 GCA_027334785.1 Acidimicrobiaceae bacterium | reverse complement strand
GGCCCTCGGCGGCCTACTGATCGGCGCCCTCGGAGCGCACCGGCGTCGGCACCTCCCTCGACCTCAGCTGCCCCGCTAGGGTCGTGGCGGCCGTCGCGGGCCGGCGCCTGCCGCACCAGCCCAACCTGCCGCTCGAGCACGACCCGGCCGACCTCTCCCTGCGCTCATGGCGGTTCTGGTTGGTCGCCGTCCTGGCTGGCATCGGGGCAGGCCTCGGTGCCGGGGTGCTCATGGCGATCCTCCACGCCGTCCAGCACTTCGCTTACGGCTACCACCACGGGGACTTTCAGACCGGCGTCCGGCACGGGCCCGCGTGGCGCCGCGTGGTGGTCATGGCGGGTGCAGGCATCGGCCTCGGCGCGGCATGGGTCGTACTGCGCAAGGTCGGCGGCCCGGTGCGGGGGCTCGACGAGGCGGTGTGGGAGCACCAGGGGCGGCTCCGGCCCCTCGACACCGCGGCGAACGCCCTCATACAGATCGTGGCCGTCGGTGCCGGCGCGACCCTGGGCAGGGAGGGGGCCCCCAAAGAGCTCGGAGCCGGGCTGGCGAGCAGCCTGTGCGACCGGGCCGGGCTCAGCGCCACCGAGCGCCGGGTCCTCGTCGCGTGCGGGGCTGGCGCGGGCATGGCGGCCGTCTACAACGTCCCCTTCGGCGGGGCCCTGTTCGCCACCGAGGTGCTGTTGGGCACGCTGGCGCTGCCGGCGGTGCTCCCCGCCCTGGTTACGGCCGGGGTGGCCACCGCCATCTCCTGGCTGCTGCTCCCCGACCGCCCCACCTACAACGTCGGCCACCTCCCGGTCAGCGTCTCGCTGACCCTGTGGGCCACGCTCTTCGGCCTGCTGGCGGGGCTCATCGGCGCCGGCCTCATCGTCCTGGTGGGGTGGGCAAAGGCTTGGGCGACCAAAGGGACGCGGGTCTTCGGCACGGTCGCCGTTGCCTTCAGCGCCGTCGGGGCGGTGGCGATCGTCCTGCCCGAGGTGCTCGGCAATGGCAAAGACGTCGCCCAGCTGGCCCTCTCGGGTGCGCTCAGCTTGCCCCTCGTCGCCGTCATCGTGGTGGCTCGACCTCTTGCCACCGCTGCCTGCCTGCGCGCCGGGGCCGTCGGCGGCCTGTTCACCCCGACCCTGGCCGTCGGCGCCCTGGCCGGGACCTTGGCCGGGCGAGCCTGGGGGGCCCTCGTCCCAGCCGGGCCGGTGGCCGGCTTCGCCCTGATTGGCGCGGCAGCGCTCCTGGCCGGGGCCATGCAAAGCCCGATCGCCTCGATTGCCCTCGTGGTCGAGCTCACCCACAGCGGCCTCGCCCTCCTCGTGCCGATCGCCCTCGCTGCCGCCGGCGCCGCCGTCGTCTCCCGGATCCTCCTGCCCGCCTCTCTTTACACCGCGGCCGGCTGGTGGCAAGTGGGCCACCCGCCTCACTCCGACCCGGCCCACCGACGGTCCCTCGTCAATCGGTCACGGCACTGAACATGCCCTAAAGGAGGCGTACAGTGTGCGGGCGCTCTACCCCGAGAACTGGTACCAACGCTGGGTCACCGACCGAGCTCCGGCGCGCCTCGACCGGATCGGTCCGGTCTTGGCCCTCCACGGAGCCTTTCCTGTCCTCCCCGCGCAAAGACCGCCCGTCTCTCAGCATCAAGGCCCCTAGGCAGGCGGGGCGGTGCTGTCCAACCTGGCCAGTGCGGTCCAAGCCTAGAAGCGACCGGCACCTCGCAGCCTCGGTTGTCGAGCTACCCATCGGGCGAGGTAAAAACCCACGGGCGACGTTCCTGCTCAGGGCAGAACGCCAAGGACGAGCTCTCGGGCGCTGCCGAACACAAGCTAGCTGGGTCGTGTAACGCAAAGGTGCAACCCGTGACCGGCGCGGCGGCGTTACTTAGGGTGTGAGGCACCGCAACGTCCTGCCCAGTTGCATGCCCGCCTTCGCCGTGCCGGTTTTCCTAGCGGGCTCGCTGTACCTTCCCGGGCCGCCGGCCCCCTCTCACCCGGCCCCCTCTCACCCGCGCCCCTCTCACCCGGCCCCCTCTCACCCGGGCGGGCGCTCCGGCCCCCGGCCGCGTCAGCCGATGGCCTGCCCAACGCACTGGCACTGCCCGGGGGCACCATCTGGTACTACGACGGCGCGCGGGTCCTTCGCAGCACCGACGCGGGGTCAAAATGGGGCACGGTCTTCCCAACTTGGCCAGCCAGCCCGACTGCCCTCCAGGTTGAGGGGGCCTTCTTTCTAGACGAACAAGATGCCTGGGCCGTCACCGACCGCCAGTGGCCCGCCCAGCCTGGGGCCACTACCGTGTGGCGCACGACCGACGGAGGCGCCCACTGGAAAAAAGGCGTTTCCCTGCCGGGGCCACTCTCCTACGGCGTTCCGGGCTTCGACGAGCTGGCGTTCGCCAACCCAACAGACGGCTTCGGCTTCGGCATTACTTCGACCTCCGGGCAGACTCCTGCCCCGCGAAGCTCGCGTGGCGCTCAGCCTTCTCCGGCCTCTTTGCCGGCCGTCGTCTACCACCAACTGGTGTGGTCCACCTCCGACGCCGGCCTGCACTGGCAACAGGTCCCAGCCGTGGGCCTGCCCTGGCAGGGCGCCGCCGTCGCGTTGAGCAACGTCTTTAGCTGTACGCCCTCGTTTTCCCTCGAAGTACTTTCGGCCCGAGTCCTCCTTCTTTCCGACGGCACGTGCCCGACCGAGCGCCCGGGCCTCTGGCGGAGCAGCGACGCCGGCAGGCACTGGGCCCCGGTGAGGCTGCCGGTGCCGCCGGGAGGCTGGCAGGCTGCAGAAGCGTGGCCCTACCCGGCGACCGGGCGGCACGCCAAAGGTGCGGAGGTCGAGGACATAACCGGGTTTTCAAGCGGCTCAGCCGTCATGGCGGTCACGACCAGGCCTGGCCAACTGCTCGTCTACCGCTCGGTCGATGCCGGTGCGTTATGGTCACTCGCCTCGACCCTCAAGACGGGCTCGCTCGCCCGGCCAGCTGGCTTCACCGCCTCCTCGCCTTCGGCATGGGAACTGCCCTCGCCGGCTGGGCTCTACGAGACAGCCGACGCCGGGCACAGCTGGCGGCTGCAGCGCTCCTTCCGGCCCCAGGGCCTGAGCCTGCCCGAGCTGGCCCGGTCCAGCTTCGCCGACCGGGCCTTGGGCATCGGGTGGGGAAACGTGGGCCCTTACAGTAGCGAGGGCGCCGGCGCGTGGCTCACCTCTGACGGCGGCAAGTCCTGGTCGCTCCGCGCTTTCGGCCCGACCGGCACGGTCTCGCCCCAGGCTCCCTACAGCACGGTCGAGTTCGCGAATGCGCAAGACGGTTGGCTGGGAGGCAACGCGGGTGTGGCCGCAACCACCAACGGCGGGGAAGACTGGGCCCCCCAGCTCTCCACCTTCGCCCCCGTCGGCGAGCTCTCCTTCGCCGGCCCATACGACGGGTGGGCGCTCACCGACGACCAGCTTTTCGCCACGTCCGACGGCGGGCGCCAATGGGGTGCCCTCCCCGCTCTGGCGCTCGGGCCCTGGAGCTCGGTGGAGCGTGTGTCAGCCGACTTCGGGGTCGGGGTCATCTGCGGGGAAGACGCCAGCCGCGCCTTGGCTACCTATAACGGCGGCCTCACTTGGCGCGCCCTCCCCCTCCCGGGAGCGAACGACCTTGCCTGCGCTTACGAGGGACCGTTCGCTGGCACGGCCAACGCCGGCACGAGCGGCCTGTGCTTCGGCACCCCGCTCTCGGGGTGGGCGGTCCTCCGCACCTCCAACGGCAACGGGCTCATAGAACACACCCGAGACGGCGGGCACGAGTGGGCACCCGTGGCAAAGTTCAGCCCTGTGCCTGGCCAATTGGCCTGCTCGGGGGCAGGCCAAGCCTGGGTCGCGCTCACTTGGCAATTGGAGCATGGATCTGCGAGCACGCTCGCGGTCACTGACGACGGGGGCCAGACGTGGTCGATGGGCCCCTATGCAGCCCCACCCGGCTTTTTCTCCCCCAAAATGGAGGCCACTGACGGCAAGCCTGTCGTCAGGCTCGGTACGAGCGGGCTCCCGCCGGCTGTCCGCTGGCAACCGGTGCTCAGCTTGGCCAACCCCGAGCCCGGCGTAGCCACCTACCTCTGGGAGGAATACGGCGCTTGCATGCTCGGTTTCGGTTTCGTGTCGACCGCCGACGGCGGCACCAGCTGGTGGAGCACACCTCCCCGCGCTCTCACCAGCGGGTACGTGTGCCAGGCTGCCGGCCTCCCCGGTCTCGAAGCCGCCCTACCCTCTCCAGTGCTCGCCCTCTCCTTCCCCGACGCGCAACACGGCTTTGTCCTCGGGGAGGCGGCGGGGGCACCGGCGCCAGTCAAGGCCAACAGCGGAGAGAGCCTTCCCGTCGCGCTCATCGGCACCAATGACGGCGGCCGGACCTGGGCACTGTTGTCACGTTTCGGGTAACCCAAACCCATGCGTCGGCCCGCCCCATAGCGACCGAGAAAGCGGCCGTGTGCTGAGCGGCTTCAACCACAAGGACCGCCGCGGCCACAGCGGAGGTTCGGCCCGTCCTGAGGTCGCCGCCAGCAAGGGGCGCGAGCCCGCCAGGGCACCGTGACGCCCTGGAGGACCACCGGGCCGAGGGTGGGGTTGAGCTCGGACTGCACGTCCACACCCGTCGTGGCGAGGAAGTCCGTGCGGCCGGCGGGCGCGTTGTCCACCCAGTCGGCGAAGGTCACGTTTGCCGTGGTCTTGTTCCCGTTGGCGTAGGTGACCGTGAAGGTGCCGTTCGCCGACCCGTAGGCGAGGCCCCCGGGCCCCGTTCGCAGAACTGGTGGACGTGGTTGCCGGCGGGGCACATTCATCAGAAACAGCGGCAATTCTTTCCCCCGGAACTGACGAATGCGCCCTTCTTGTCTCCACGTCCACCAGTTCCATGTCAACGCCGGATGACAGATGGCACTTGCGGACGGGCGGGTCCAGTCGGCTCGATTTCTTATAGCTGATAATCGTTGACGCGGGTGACAACTTGGTCGGGCTCGCTTGGCCGTCGTGACGCCGCGGCCTGATCCCTTCACATTGCCATCACACGGCCATCAAGAGCAGGTCACGAAACCGAGGAAGGAGACCATTAGGAAGAAAGTAACTCACAAAGGAGGGCACATGACCTACCCATGGCGCGGCCGGTACCGCCGGCACCCAGTGGCCACACCGTTGCTCGCGGCGGTCGCAATGGCGATGAGCTTCTTGTCCCCCGCCATCCCAGAAGCCTTGGCCAGCACTACCACGACCACGGCCGTGCCGGGGTCCAACTGCTCTGCGGCCCTGAGCGGGGTGGCCCTTCACCGCACGGGCTGGGTGGCCAGCACCAACGCCCCTTCCAGCAGCGCCGACGCACCGGCCAATGCCCTCGACGGGAACTATTCCACCCGGTTCAGCACCGACGAGCACCAGGCGCCCGGTCTGTACTTCGAGGTGAACATGGGTTCGCCACAGGCCTTCGACGAACTGAAGATGGCCGTGCCCAACTCGCCCACCGACTACGCCCGGGGCTATGACGTCGAGGTCTCGAGCAACGGGAGCACCTGGGCCACGGTGGCCAGCTGCACGGGTACCGGCACGCCAGAGACCGTGAGCTTCCCCACCCAGACGGCTCAGTACGTGCGGGTCGTGCTCACGGCGTCGACCGCCGACCACTGGTGGTCGATCGACGAGTTCAAGCTCTTCAGCCAGTCGGCCCCCCCGACCACGACCACAACCACCACGACGGTTCCGCCGACCACGGCACCGCCTCCCCCCGTGGTGAGGGCCCAAACGGGCGTGACAAGGGTCTTCAACCGGTCGGTGGCGCTGCGCCTGCGTTGTGCCAACAGCGCCTGCCGGGGGTTCATAAACCTCTGGCATGACGGTATCTTCCTGGGCCGCGATGGCTACGCCCTGGGCGCCGGGGCCACTGGCACTTTCATCGTCCGCCTCGACGGCCGTGCGCTCGGCCTGATCTACCGGGCGCCCCGCCATGTTCTGTACGCCAACCAGGCCGTGTTGGCAAACGGTGGCCGGCGGGTGCGAAGGGGCATCCGCCTGGTCGGCTGAGCCCTAGCCGCTGTGACTGGCGCGGGCGAGGCGGTGGCACTGATGTTTCCGGCTGCTCATCGGCCCGCTGTCGGACCGCACGCGCCGGTACTGGCCGATCGCCATCACCGGCTACGTGATCACCGTGATCGCGGTGCCAGAACTGGGCGCGGTGGCCCAGTTCTGGCAGCCGGCCACGGCAGTGATCGCCGATCATCGGCGCCCTCTACGAGACCTTCCGCACCCAGTTGCATGTGTTCGTGCTCGCCACGCAGGCGGCCGCCCTGCTGGCGTTCCTCCCGATGGGGCCCAGCCGCCGCGTAGCGTCGTCCTCAGCCTGAACCGCCCGTACGAAGCGAACGGGACTCTGCAACGGTGGAGGAACTGGAGGCCTTAGCAGGCGGGTAGTGCGGAGCATCCACTTCGATGCCGACGCTTGGGAAAGGAGCATTCACTTCGATGCCGACGCTTGGGAAGACTTCCTGTACCGGTTGGGCGCCGACCCGAAGATGGCAACGAGGATCACGCGCGTGATCCGTGAGATCCGGCGCGACCCGTTCACCGGGATAGGTAAGCCAGAACCCCTCAAAGGTGACCTGTCCGGCTACTGGTCACGCCGCATCGATGACGAGCATCGCCTGGTTTACCGGGCTGATGACGACGAGGTGAAGATCCTCATGGCTCGTTATCACCACAGCGAGTGATCAAGGCCAAAGTCGGTGAGGTCGTCACTGCCCCGCCTCCGCCCTCTCGGGCCTCATGGCCGGCAACGCGACCCAGTGCCTCTGGTGTGGCCCCGCCGCCCGGCGTCGTTCAAAGCGGCGCTGACGGGCGAGGCCGCTCGCTCCCCTTCCAGCACTCAAAACCTGAGCGACCGCAGGATCTTCCCCTGCGGGCATTCAGCATTCAGAGCGAGCGGCCCGCCGTCATCTCATACCTTCCTTAACTCCCTGTTTCTTGCGGGCACATCGCCGCGGCAGCCGAGGGGCTCCCAGGAGGCGGGAAGTTGACGAACGGCTTGCCTGGTGGACCTGCCGGCGGGAAATGGACCGACCCTGGGCCTGCAGTACCGAACTGGTACGTGGTGCACGAGTTGAACTGGTCCCCGGGGTTCAGGACGACCGAGGGCCACCCGGCCTGGCCTATGTGGTGCGGCGTGTCGGGGAAGTGCTGCGTCTCCAGGGTGAAGCCGTCCCCCTGGCGGTAGGTCTGGCCGCTCGGGCCAACGAGGTCGCCTTGAAGGTAATTCCCTGTGTACAACTGGACACCGGGCTGGTCGGTGAACTCGCGCAGGACTATCCCCGTGTTCGGGTCGAACGCGGTGGCGCCCAACTTGTAGGCCGAAAGGCATGACACGGTTGAATAACAGTCTGACGGGTAACCGTTCAGCACCCAGTTGAAGTCGTAGCCGTGGGCGATGACAAGCTGCGGGTAAGGCTGGTTACCCCCGTCGGGCAAGTTGGTGTCATGGATGTACTCGCCGATCGGGTGCATGGTAGTGAAGTCAAAAGCGGTGCCTTGTACCGGCACAAACGCGCCCGTCGGGATCTGGTATTGGTCCGTCGGCGTGTAGGTACCGGCATTGATCTGCAAGTACTGGCCCATGACACTACCAGAACCCTCACCACCTAGGTTGAAGTAGGTGTGGTTGGTCAAGTTTATGACGGTTGACGCCGTGCTGGTGGCTTGGTAGTAGATGTGGAGGTTGTTGTTGTTGTCGAGAGAGTAGGTGACGGTGTTCGACACCGCGCCCGGGAAGCCGTTATAGCCCGAAGGGTCGGTGTAGCTGAGCTGGAGGGCGACATAGTTGCTAGTCGTTATCGTGCTAGCCGTCCATACTTTTGTGTTATAGGAATCGGGCCCACCGTGGAGAGTAGTGGTCTCATTGTTGTTCTCAGGCAACGGGTAGGTCGTCCCATTTAGCGTGAACGATGCGTCCGCGATCCTGTTGGCGTACCGCCCGATGATCGCCCCGAAATAGGTGTCGCCTGACTGGCCTGTGGCAATGGCAGGCCAGGGCTGGTTCTGGAAGTCGTTCACGTAGTCGCCGAGGTACGGGAAGCCGAGCGCCACGTCTACTAGCTGATGCGTGCGGCTGGGCACCCAGATCGATTGCACCACCCCGCCGTAGTTGCTGATGTTGACCTTCATGCCATTGCGGTTGGTGAGGGTGTAGAGGTTGACGCCCGACGGCGCGTCAGAAGGGCAGTTTGGGCCGCATGCCCAGGGGGTGCTCGTGATGGTCAAGCCGCCGAGGGCCCGGGAAGCCCCACGCCTGGGCCCCCACGCCCCGGACGCCCCAACCCTGGGCCCCCACGCCCCTGAGGCCCTACTCCCGAGCGCCCAAACCCATGAGGTCCTCCGGGCCGCCCCAAACCCGGAGGTCCTCCTCCTCGCCCTTGGGCCACGGAAAGGCTGGCGGGGAATCCAAAAGAGGCAAGGACAAGCCCGGCCGCGGATAGCACGGCCGCGAGCTTGCTTGGACCCCGCAGAGTGTGCTTCATGTGTCCTCCTCTCGGACCTACTTGCGCCCGCCCGGCGCAAGCACTTTGGTGTTCCCCCCTCCCCTGTCTTACACCCGCCTGTGAGCGGGCGCAAGGAAACTTATGTTCGATCCACCACCCAACGCGGTCGCTACGCCCCCGCGGACCGCCTTCGAGGCCAGCAGCGCAGCGACCAAGACGACGTCGGCGCTGAACGCCAGTATGGCGGCCACGGGGGCCACGACCGTGCCGATCCCGCCGCCCAAGGTCGCAGCGCCGGTGAAGCCTCGCAGCGCCCAGCGAGGTCCCCCTTCACCGGGCGGCCCGCCGGTCGTGATCGAGCCGGCGTCGGGGTCGAGGAGCCCGCACGCCATTCTGATGGCCGTCGTCCTACCCGCCCCCGTTGGGCCCGAGCAAACCGTAGATTTCGCCCGGCGCCGCCGGGAAACTGACGCCCTCCACCGCCACCCGCTCCCCGAAGGTCCTCCGCAGGCCGTCGCAGCCCAGCAAGGCCTCGTCCGTCAAGGCCATCGTGGGGCGAGGTCGCGTTTACCCGTTAGGGCCGAAAGTCCGTGGCGGTGGGCTGGACTCGGCCTTCGGCCACGGCGCGCGCCTCGCGTGCCGCTCTGCGGGCTTCGACCAGGGGAATGGGCGTGCGCGCCGCCTCGCTCGAGGACGCCAGCACCAGGGCGGCCGCCGTCTCGGGGCTGGTGCGCCATCCGGCATGGGCCACGACCGGTCGGGCTCGGCTGCGGGTGCACACCCAGTAGGCCACCACGGACCCGTCGATCGACAGGGGTGAGGTTGCCCCCCGCTCCAGCGCCGGCATGCCGCCCCTCGCCAGCAGGGGACGGTGGGTCACCCCGACGCTCGGCAGGCCCAGCATGGCGCCGAGATGGACGACGAGGCCAGCCTTTCGAGGGTGGTCTTGGCCCGTGGCGTCAACGAGGAGCACTTCGGGCCGATGGCTGAGCGAACGAACCGCCTTTTCGAGCAACGCCCCTTCCCGCAGGGCCAACAGCCCCGCCTTGTAGGGGGCGGGGACCGTCCCGTAAACAACCGACTGCTCGGCCACGTCCCTGGCCTGGCGCGGCAGTTCGGGCCCTGAGCCTTTCAGCGCCGAGCCGGTACCCCGGGCCTTCCCTGCTCCGGCCACCCCTTGGGCCGGGCGCCAGACGACGGCGCCGGCCCACCCTCGGTCACCCGGGGCGCCTGGTCCGGCCTCGCCCCTGGCGAAAGCCAAGAAGCACCCGCCGACAATCAGGTGAACGCGGTCCGACGCCAGTTCCCACGGCGGCGCCGAGCGGGCCTCCTCGGCCAAAC
>DAHWQF010000929.1 GCA_027334785.1 Acidimicrobiaceae bacterium | reverse complement strand
TCGAGGCCGTGTCCAGCGAGGCTATCCGCCTCCTCTTGCACCCCGACATCGCGCTCACCTTGGTGCCCGATGGAAACGACCTGACGCTGCTCGCCACCGCCGGCGAGGTCGTCGTTGCGGAGGTCGTCTACGTGGACGACCGGTTCGTCGCCAGCTTCTCGGACGCGCCGCCGGCGCCGGCGATGGCAGTCCTGCCAGGAGGCCCCCCCTGGCTCCAGCCTGTGCCGGTAGCCAAGGAGCGCCGGGCGGCCGGTCCGGCGGCCGAGGAGCGCAAGGGCGAGACCAGCCTTGGTGGCCAGCCTGAAGGCGGCGCCGGCGGGGCACAGACCATGCCGTTTGCCAGCCAGGGTGAGCTTGCCGCCCTCGAAGAGGAGGTCGCTCGAGCCCAACAAGCCCTCGACGAGGCGCGGGCGAAAGTCCGCGAGCTGCAAGCTGAGCTCCGGCGCCGGCGCCGCCCATCTTTGCCTCGCGTGTTCAGGGACCCTGAGCGCCAGCTGCGCTTCGAGCTCGACACGAGCTACCTGGTACATGTCGACGAGCCTGACCGGGCGAGGTACCCCTGGCCAAAGCGCTACGTGATCGGCCCCGGCTTCGTGCCCAGCGTCGAGCGCCTCGTCGCCGACGGCGGGATCACCCGCGAGAAGGTGCTCGAAGTCTGTGTCGACGTCTTGTGCGGGCGCGCCAAGGACCGGCCCG
>DAHWQF010000928.1 GCA_027334785.1 Acidimicrobiaceae bacterium | reverse complement strand
TCCTCGACATGGGCGGCCGTGTTGAGCTCGTGGCAGATCTGGACTGGGATCTCGCCCACCTGGGCCATGCAGGCCTCGGCCCACCCGTAGTGGGGATCGCAGAGGTAGTCCAAGAAGAGTGCGAGCGAACCTTCGTAGTTGCGCACCGTAGATCGCGCCCAGCTGCCCTGGGCCACCCAGGCGTCGAGGTGCTCGGCCCGCCACTGCCACGGCCAAGCGCCGCAGAACGCCTGGAACCGCCGCACCACGCCCACCCGGCTCCGCGTGATCGTCGGCGACAGCCGACGGGCAGCATGCTGGCGGCACCAGCCCTCGATCATCGCGTCGAAGAGCGCGGGCTCGGGGTGCAGCGGCGTCGCCGCGTCGACGAGCACGAGTGCCGCCGATCCGGCCGGTCTGCGTCCCATTGCACCTCCCTCCGGCCACACCCAGTGCCACGTGATGGCGCCGGATGCCACATTTGCCGATGCAGCATCGTTGCATCGGATATGGCGGCCGTGGTGGATGATGGCCTGAACTGGGACTTCAGCGCGATCTCACGGCATCGGCCGGTCCGTGACGGACCGTCTGAGATGCAACGCTCCTGGTCATCGGTGATCGCGGTGTTGCCGAGTGCTGCATCTCACGCAACATCGCTGATTTGCAGACTCATCGCTGCGGTGTGGCGCAGGGTGTGCATCGTGACGTGCTTGCCGGCG
>DAHWQF010000927.1 GCA_027334785.1 Acidimicrobiaceae bacterium | reverse complement strand
TCACCATTGGGCCCGCCAAGCCCACGACGTCGCGGCCGGCTGGTGGCACCCATTCGGGCCATTACCCTTGCTGTACGGGTTTGCGAGCCCGGTAGGGCTGCGAGCCTTCCGATGGCCCGGCCTGGTCGCCGCAGGTGCTGAGGGCTCTGGGCTGCGGCTGGGGCTCTTCGTTGCCAGCAGCCGCCGGGCCCCGGCTCGTGGATGTAGCCCGTGGCTTGTCCTCGACCTCTATCGTCCGCCTCCGCCCAGCTCGTTACGGGCACCTGGCCGCAGTCTGTAATAGCGGTACAAGCACTGTCGTGGTGCGGGCGAGGCTCACGGGGCCGGAGGTGGGACAGCCTGTTGCCCGCTGCCCGTGACGCCGTAGCCGTAGTAGCCAACGGCGGCGCAGAAGTTGGAGCTCGGGCAGGACACCGAAGTGGCTGTACCCCAAGTGAGACCGAGGCCGGACACCGAAGTGAGACCGGCGCCGTTCGGGTCTATGGCCTGCGGCGCGCTCCAGGTCGTCCCGTCGAAGGTGAGGACGTTGCCGTTGTCGTCGACGGCCGCGCAGAAGTTCGCGCTCGGGCAGGACACCGAAACGAGACTGGAGAACTGATTGTCATGGCTCGGGTCTATGGCCTGTGGCGCGCTCCAGGTCGTCCCGTCGAAGGTGACGACGTCGCCATACTGGTCGACGGCCGCGCAGAAGTTCGCGC
>DAHWQF010000926.1 GCA_027334785.1 Acidimicrobiaceae bacterium | reverse complement strand
ACGACGGTGTTGCGCGAGTCCTTGCGAGCACAGAGGCGCCGGAACCGGCCGCACAGCCGCAACTGTGCGTGCCAGGCGCGGTCGATCGTCTCTTTGTCGAGGCCGTCCTGGCGGGCCTTCAGGGCAACCCCTGCGCTCGGGCCGTGCTGGTAGGCCCAGGCAGACTCGGTGAGCTGGGTGCGGACATGGACATTGCCCGCGTGGGTGATGTGCCCCCTCGACACCGACGCTCCCGAGGAGTACTCGGAGGGCACGAGGCCACAGAAGCCCATGAATGCGCCCGAGTGCGCGAAGCGCCGGAAGTCACAGACCTCACAGATGATCGTGAGCGCGCCCAGGCGGTCGATGCCCCGGTAGGCGCCGAGGCGGTGCACGTCATCGGCGAAGAGCGGATGGCAGAAGTACGGCGTGAGCTCGGAAGTGATCGCCTCGAGCGTCGCGTCCTCGGGGGTGACGCTCGAGCGGTAGAAGGAGAAGGCGGCCCTGACCGCAGGGTCCTCGAAGTGGCGCGTGGCCACCCAGGCCTCGTGGCGAGCTGTCCAGGTCGTCCCCTCCCGGAAGACCTCGTTGTGGCGGAGCAGGAACGAGAAGAGGCGCTGGCGAGCACGCCGGCGCTCTTCCACGGCGACCTGGCGGGCCCTACAGATGTCACGCACTCCCTCTTCGGCGCGTGTCGGCACCCGGATCGGGGTGAGCTCG
>DAHWQF010000925.1 GCA_027334785.1 Acidimicrobiaceae bacterium | reverse complement strand
CCACGCCGGGGCAGGTCGGGCCGTCGGTGATCGTCGGCCACGTCGACAACATCTACGGCCCCGCCGTCTTTTTCCGCCTCGGCTCGCTGGCGCCGGGCAACCACATAAAGGTGACGCTGGCCGACGGGACGGTTGCGACCTTCGTCGTCGACGGGGTCCGCAGGTACCCGAAGGCCAGTTTCCCGACCGCCGCTGTGTACGGCCCGACCGACTACCCTGCCCTCCGCCTGATCACCTGCGGAGGGCCGTTCGACTATTCGACCCGCCACTACCTCGACAGCACCGTCGTCTTCGCCTCCCTCGCCTCGGCGAAGCCGGCGTGATGCCCGCCGGCGGACGCCGGCGCCACATCGAGCCAATCCCCGCTCCCGGCCCGCCGGCGGGCGCCGGCCCGCACCGGCTGCGTCATTCTTGCAGACGAAAACGGCTTATTTGGCCACTTACGTCTGCAAGAAAGCACCGAGCGGCCCGGCCCCGGCCCGGCCCCACCGAGCCGGCCGGTCACCGGCCCGACCCCCAGTTCAGCTCGAGGTCGGGAACTGCAAAGAGGCGCCGGCGCCGGCCCTCGGCGCCGGCCACCTTGACGTGACCACCTTGGAGCGCGTGTAAAAACCCACGCCCTCGGGGCCGTGGATGCGCCGCTCTCCGAACAGCGAGTCCTTCCAGCCCCCGAACGAGTAATACGCCATCGGCACCGGG
>DAHWQF010000924.1 GCA_027334785.1 Acidimicrobiaceae bacterium | reverse complement strand
AGGACTCCGCGGGGATGTCCCGGCAGGCCCGCCAGGCAGCCGGGTTGCGCTTGGCCACGACCGCATAGTCAGCACCGGCTTTGAGCGCGGCCCGGGCGACGCCTGCGTCGAAGAACCCTGAGTCGCCACGGATGATCGGCCGCCCGAGGCCTTCTGGTAGTGCGCCGACGGCCCGGGCGATCAACCCCGGGGCCTGGGGGCGGGGGTCGCTTGTGCCCGAGCCGAGGTCGGCAGCGAGCACGACGCCGGCCTCGGCCCACACCGCTGGGTGGGGACGGCCGACCAGCTGGCCCTGGTAGTTGAAGGCGACCCCTTCTTTCTTTTTCCCGTACACCTCCACATCGGTCGGGTCGAGGTCAATGGTCGGCCGGCTGGCCACGAGCTCTGCCCGGCGCTCGTCTGGGAGCAGGGCGAACCAGCGGCGCACCAGCTTGGCGACACCCGCCTCGATGCCGGCGAACACCTTGGCATCAAAGCGCTTTGCCACCCCGATAAATGTCGTCGTGGCCGGGATATTGGGGACGGCCCGTAGCGGCACCCCGGCGGTGTCGGCCCGCTGGTTGTCCAAGTCGCACATGAAGTCGCCCCCGCCGAGCACCGTCTCAGCGACGGCGAGCACCATCTCTCCCGCTGTCAGGCCACGCCGGCGCGTCTTCACCGGCCCGATGTGGTGGTCGAGCGTCGAGGTGGCCCCGAGGG
>DAHWQF010000923.1 GCA_027334785.1 Acidimicrobiaceae bacterium | reverse complement strand
ATCTCTTGGAGCATTTCGGCGAGCAAGGCCGCCTCACGCGAGATCTCATCCAGACGAGCCTCCCCTTCCAGGGCGGCGACCACGGCGTGGCCCTGGCTCCGCACCCTCCACCAGTAGGAGTCGTCGACGCCGACGGGCGTAGGTTGCTCGACAGCAGCCACCGCTTGGAGGAACGCCTGCTGGCGTTCCTCGCTGCTCGGGTCGTTGGCGAGGCGGTCGACCGAGCCGAAAAGCTCCTCGATGGAGCGGTACCTTGCCTCGTCGTCCTCTTCGGCGAGCCCGCGGACCTGCCCGAACAGGGCTTCCACCTCGGCCTCGTGGACCTCCGCCACGGTGAGGTCGACGCCGTCCCAGTTGTAGGAGACGCCAGCGGACTCCAAGAGCATCGACAGCTCGACACGCTGCTCGGGGAGCCAATCGCCCAGTTCGTAGACGATCTCACCCGTCTCTTCTTCGAACTCCTCGGCTTCGAGATCCTCCTCTGGGACGCCCTCGCCCTCCTCCCCCAAAGGCTCACCGCTCTGGTCGCCGGTGCTCACCTCGCCCGCCCCGGTCTCGTCGGTGCCCCCCGCCACCCCGGGCACGCCGGCGCCGGCAGCGACATGGTCCCCGGTGGCCACATAGTCCCCGGTGGCCAGATAGTCCCCGGTGGCCAGATAGTCCCCGGCCTCGCCCACTGCCCCCGCGTCCCCGGGTGCCT
>DAHWQF010000922.1 GCA_027334785.1 Acidimicrobiaceae bacterium | reverse complement strand
GCCCCATCCTGGCCAGCGAGCCCCGATGAGCGCCGGCCCCGGCCGAGGCGACGTTCGCCGTCGAAATGTCGCCTGGGTGCGCCGTGGCCTCCGGCGCCGCGAGGACCTCCCCAAATAGCCAATTCATCAGGTTTAGGAGATGGGTATGGTATCGAAGTAAGTGACGCGCTGGCCGAGCTGGACGGCGAGCGCGCCGAAGGTGTCCAAAGGGATGAGCTCCGCCTCTTGGACGCGCACGCGCATCGGCCGGCTACCTCGTGGTGCTGGCAACTTGAGCTTCCCTTTCCACAGTAGGTTCGTACCAACGACCTGGACCAAAAGCGGCGACCCGGAGGCGTTGTCGGGGTTGGCGAGCTCCCACTGCAAGTCGGGGTCGCTCACGCCGGGCCTCTGCACCTCGACGAACGCCCGCACCGAAAGCGGGGGCGACTGAGAGTACTGAGGTCCCGGCCCGCTCACTGTCACCGTCACGACATCGGGGGACGGGTAGCTGAGGGCGGCGGCGCGGTCGGGGGCGAGCTGCGCGAAATCGGTCTGGACCACAGCGGAAACCTCGGCGGTGACGAGCGAGGATGGCTGGTAGCGGGCCAGCCCCAAACGCACGAAGGGCCAGTAGCTCGGTGGCAGATCTATACGGACGTCCGCGAACCAAAGGCCGTGGACCGGGTCGAAGGAGAATTCGTGACCAGCGACGTCGCCCATCC
>DAHWQF010000921.1 GCA_027334785.1 Acidimicrobiaceae bacterium | reverse complement strand
TGCCCTGATATCGGTGGCGAGCCTGTTCGGCCTTCACATCTTTTGAGCCGGGCTGGCCGTCTGATCGTGCTGCATAAGTGTTATTCTCTGGAGCGCGGGAGACGTGTGACCTGGTAGTTGGGCGCTTTGACGATGATGACATGTAGCCGACGTAGCGGCCGGCTCCACCGTCAAGATCGTTCGTCCTCGGCTTCGCCTCCGGGCGCTCCATCTTGACCCCGGAACGCCGGCCGCTAAAGGGCATTCAAGCAGGCTGAGGTCTCAGCCTGCCGTTGACAAAACGGCCATGGGCAAGGGTCGGTCGTTGGCGGCCGCAGGAACCACGTCGGTGACACTCCAGAGAACAGTGTCAACAACGACTGTTGAACGGCAGTAAAGCGACATCGGATACCCATTTATCGCGCTCCAGAGAATAACCCTTATGCATCGAAGTGCCAGAAGTAACCTCTGGCGAGTTGTCGATGCTCGCTCGCTGCGGGCTGCAATTGCTAGGACGGTTCTGGCCGGGCCGAGTTCGGCGGGGCGTGCGCCACCTGCGCGCTGGCGGGGCGTTGTACCACCAACAAACAAGGCCGCAGCGTGGACGTCCACCGCAAAGAGGCCGTGCTCCAGCGCCACAAGGCTGCCCAGCAGGCCAAAGAGTGGGAGCAGCGCTACAAGTCGACCCGCCCGAAGGTGGAGCGCAAGATCGCCCACCTGGTCCGCA
>DAHWQF010000920.1 GCA_027334785.1 Acidimicrobiaceae bacterium | reverse complement strand
GTCTCGCTCGGTAGCGACGTAGCGCATGACCCGCCCAAAGAGATGATGGCCGAGGAAGTGGTGCTCGTCGAGCAGAGCGTTGAAGCGAGGGACCTCGTGCGGCGCGACGAGGCGCACGGAAAGCGGCTCACGGTGTTCGAAGGCCTCAGCTTTCACCCCCCAGCTTGTAGCACCCCGGGGTGTCCGCGCGCCAGTACCCTCGCGTCAGGCCAGGTCAGCGACGTGGGGTCAGGTACTTTGACTTCGCCCTGCCCGACCACCGTACCTGTCCCGTCCAGGACCTCGTAAGCGCGGTAGCCACCGTCGACGCCGGTGTTGGCAATGACCGCTCCTCGCTCCTCGGTTTGCCCGCTGTCGTCGTAGAAGTCGACAAAGGCGGCAGGCAGGCCAATCGCTACCGTGGCGGCATCCACGGGGATGATCGTAAGGAGCCGGCGCGACAAAGTGGTGCTCATGCTTATTACGACCGATCAGGGCGCCCCACGTGCGCCCCCTGGCGATGGCTTCGGACATCCGTGACAGTCTTGGTGCACCCGAGCTCTTCCGGGAACTTGCGGGCACCGCTTCTCCAGCCTCGCCTCACCACGAAAAGGCGCTTGGTGCCCCGGTCCAGGCAAAAATCGGCAGGTTTGGCAGTTAGGCCTTGCTCGTCGAGCTCGGCCCACCAGGCCTCGAAATTGTCGGCTGCCTTGTCCAGGACCACTGCC